>PKTV01000263.1 GCA_002868985.1 Desulfobacteraceae bacterium
AGGGTAACGGGTGATATCGGCAAGGCCGGTGTGGCCATTGATTCTATAGAGGATATGAAGATCCTTTTTGATCAGATTCCCCTGGACAAGATCACGGTTTCTATGACCATGAACGGTGCGGTTCTTCCGGTGATGGCGGGATATATCGTCGCCGCAGAGGAACAGGGCGTAAAGCATGAACAATTGGGAGGAACCATACAGAACGACATTCTGAAAGAGTACCTGACCCGAAACACCTATATCTATCCACCGGAACCTTCCATGCGGATTGTTTCCGACATTATTGGATACTGCTCCAAAAACATGCCCAAATACAACACCGTCAGCATCAGCGGCTATCACATGATGGAAGCCGGTGCCGACTCTGTTCTTCAAACCGCATTTACACTGGCAGACGGTCTCGAATATGTGAAAGCAGCTCTTGCGGCGGGACTGGATATCGATGCATTTGCGCCGAGGCTTTCGTTTTTCTTCGGTGTTGGGATGAACTTTTTTATGGAAATCGCCATGTTAAGGGCCGCCCGTTTTCTGTGGCATGAACTCATGAGCCAATTCAATCCTAAAAATCCGAAATCTTCCATGTTGCGAACCCATGTTCAGACGTCAGGCTGGAGCCTGACCGAACAGGACCCGTACAATAACATCATTCGAACCACCATTGAGGCTATGGCTGCAGCCCTGGGGGGAACCCAGTCGCTCCACACCAATTCCTTTGATGAGGCTGTGGGTCTGCCCACTGATTTTTCCGCCAGAATTGCCAGAAATACACAGATTGTTATTCAGGAAGAATCTCAGATCTGCCATGCCATCGATCCGATGGGCGGATCATATTATGTCGAGGCGTTGACCGACGGCATCATCAAGGCATCCAGAGAAATCATCGAAGAGGTTGAAAAGATAGGTGGAATGGCAAAAGCCATTGAAACCGGCATGCCGAAAATGCGTATCGAAGAAGCGGCGGCCAGGAAACAGGCCCGTATCGACCAGGGGAAAGATGTGATCGTGGGTGTGAATAAATACCAGATCGAGGAAGAACCGCTGAAAGGTCTTCTGGAGGTTTCAGAGACGGTGCGTGATGAGCAGGTTGCACGATTAAAAGAGATAAAAGCAAAAAGAGATAACGATGAAGTCCGAAGAACCCTGGAAGCCATAACCCATGCTGCCGAATCTGGCGGGAATCTTTTGGAAGTCTGTATTCCTGCTGTCAGGGCGCGGGCCACGGTTGGAGAAATTTCAGACGCCATGGAAAAGGTTTTCAACCGGTTTGTGGCCACAACCCAGTGCATATCCGGTGCATATGCCGATGAATATGCGGACAGTGAAATATTTGCCGCCGTGCGAAAAAGAACAGATGAATTTCAGGAAAAGAACGGGCGAAGACCCCGGATACTGGTGACAAAGATGGGACAGGACGGTCATGACCGCGGGATCAAGGTCATTGCCACTGCATTTGCAGACCTCGGGTTTGACGTGGACATCGGTCCCATGTTTCAGACCCCGGAGGAAGCCGCCCAAATGGCTGTGGAAAACGATGTGCATGTGGTCGGCGTTTCGAGCCTGGCTGCGGGACACAAGTCTTTGGTGCCACAGCTTATCAATGTTCTCAAAGAAAAGGGGGGTGAAGATATCAAGGTGGTGGTTGGTGGCGTCATTCCTCCGGCAGATTATGACTTTTTGTATCAAGCCGGGGCCAAAGGGGTATTCGGCCCGGGAACCGTCGTCGCCGATTCAGCCAATAAGGTTCTGAATGTTCTTGAGCAAGGCTGATGATATCCGAAGATCCTCAATTTTATGTGCAAGGTGTTCTGAACGGTGACCGGCGAGTGATCGCCAAAACCATTACGGTGATTGAAAGTTCTCTGCCTGCCCATCAACGGCTGGCACAAACGATTATCGACCGATTGCTTCCTTTTGCAGGAAAGGCGATACGCCTGGGTATAACAGGGGTGCCGGGTGTGGGTAAAAGCACTTTTATCGAAAGCCTCGGCACAATGCTTGTAAAAATGGGACATCGTGTGGCAGTCCTTGCTGTTGATCCCAGCAGCAAAAGAAGTGGCGGCAGCGTACTGGCAGATAAGACCCGTATGGAAAAGTTGGCCGTAGAGGAAAGGGCGTTTATTCGCCCCTCTCCTTCCGGAGGCACGTTGGGCGGCGTTGCCCGCAAAACCCGGGAGACCATGATTGTGTGTGAAGCTGCCGGGTTTGATGTTATCATCGTTGAAACCGTGGGTGTGGGTCAGTCCGAGACCGCTGTGGCATCAATGGTCGATTTCTTTTTGGTGCTGATGATTGCCGGTGCCGGAGACGAATTGCAGGGTATTAAGAAGGGTATTCTCGAACTTGCCGATGCCGTTGCCGTTAACAAAGCCGACGGTGACAATGTTGAAAGAGCGGAATTTGCCAGAAAACAATATGAAACGGCACTCCACTTCTTAACACCTTCATCGCCCAATTGGACACCACCGGTTCTAACCTGTAGTGCTTTGGAAATGATCGACATCGATGTAATCTGGGAATGCGTTTTAAAACATCACAGAATATTTACGCAGACCGGAGAACTTGTGGCAAATCGGGAAATACAGGCCGTTGACTGGATGTGGTCCCTTGTTAAAGAGGGTCTAAAAGACCGTTTTTATCAAAACCCTGAAGTTAAAAAAATTCTTCCCGAAACAATAAAGGAGGTTGAAAACGGGGCTCTTGCATCCACCATCGCCGCAAGTCGATTGCTGGATCTTTTGGACGATAAACCCTAACCCGGACAAGCCGGCCTCCGGCTCGTAAGCCTACGGCTCGGAGATAACCAAAAATATTTGCCACCAAGGCACAAAGACCCGCCCGCCTCGCCTAAGGCGAAGCCGATGGCGGGCAGGCACGAAGGATTTTTTGTTATTTGTTCTTAGTGTCTTGGTGACTTTGTGGCGAGAAGAAAAAAGTTTTGCCACAAAAAGCACAAAATTCACAATTAAAGTGCTATCGTTGCATAAATAAAAACGTCGAACGTTAGGGTAAGTTCAAGCCAAGACCCGCCAAGAGTGATGAGAGCCGCGTTTGATTGAACGGGGCCTGCATCTAATGAAAGGAGGATTGCGAAATGGCAGTAAAGATAATCATTAAACGAATCGTACCGCTAAACAAGACTGAAGCTTTAAAGTCGCTACTTCAAAAACTTAGAAATCTGGCCATGCAACAACCCGGCTATATTTCCGGAGAAACATTTAAACGAATCGATCGTCCGGGTGAAAGTCTGGTGGTCAGTACCTGGCAGTCCATGGAAAATTGGAGAGCATGGGTGATGAGCGACGAAAGAAGGGGGACACAGGAAAAAATCGATCATTTGCTGGGTGAAAAGACAGACTACGAGGTGTATACCTATGATTAGAGCGAATCTAAAATGCATCTTGGATGGTCATAACGAATAACAGGTTGCCGTTAAAAGGCACAAGATGCATTTCTGTTTATTTTTGAGCGAAGTCTGTTATTGATCTGATATCGGATTTAAAATCTGAATCCAAAAAAATAAAAGGTCAATATGAATTGATGAAAGGAATTTTGTAATGGGTATTATCGAAGATAAAATCAAGGATCTTAAAGAGCGTGAAGCCAGGATCCTCAAGATGGGCGGCGATAAAGCGGTTGCCAAGCAGAAAGAAAAGGGAAAAATGACCGCCCGCGAACGCTTGGATATCTTTTTTGATCCGGGTACGTTTCGGGAAATCGACATGTTCGTCAGTCACCGGTGTGTAAATTTCGGCATGGAAAAGCTTGATATTCCGTCTGACGGTGTCGTTACCGGGCATGGCCTTGTGGAAGGGAGGCATGTATTTGCCTTTGCTCAGGATTTTACGGCCAGGGCCGGCAGTTTGGGTGAAATGCATTCAAAGAAAATTTGCAAGATCATGGACATGGCGCTTAAAGCCGGGGTTCCGTTTGTGGGTATGAACGATTCCGGTGGCGCAAGGATCCAGGAAGGCGTGGATTCCCTTTCCGGGTACGGTCAGATTTTTTATCGCAATTCCATGAGTTCGGGTGTCATTCCCCAAATTTCGGCAATTATGGGTCCCACGGCCGGCGGGGCTGTCTATTCACCGGCCATGACAGACTGGATTTTTATGGTCAAGGACACCAGTTACATGTTCATTACCGGACCGGATGTCATCAAATCCGTCACCGGGGAACAGATTACCTTTGAAGAACTCGGCGGTGCCATGGCCCATAACGAAAAGAGCGGTGTCGCACATTTTGCATGTGAAAGCGATGAAGATGCCATCAACCGGATCAAAAAACTTCTCTCTTATCTGCCTTCAAACAATATGGAAGATCCGCCCATAATTAATACCGGAGATGATCCGCGACGCACGGATCCGGCGCTCGACACCATTATTCCGGACAACCCAAACCAATCTTATGACATGAAAGAAATTATCCGTTTAATCGTGGATAATGGTGAGATTTTTGAGCCTCACGAATACTTTGCCCAAAACATCATCATCTGTTTTGCCAGACTGAACGGGAGAAGTATCGGAATTATCGCCAACCAGCCCCAGATTCTTGCCGGATGCCTGGACATCAATGCTTCGGACAAAGCCACCCGCTTTATCCGTTTTTGTGATGCATTCAATATTCCGATGCTGACCATTGCCGATGTGCCGGGTTATCTTCCCGGTAGCGAGCAGGAATGGGGCGGTATCATCCGACATGGCGCAAAACTTCTCTGGTGCTACTCGGAAGCAACGGTGCCCAAAATTCTTCTGGTTACGCGTAAGGACTACGGGGGATCTTATCTTGCCATGTGTTCAAAAGATTTAGGTGCCGACATGGCGTTTGCGTGGCCCAGTTCGGAAATAGCGGTCATGGGTGCCGGAGGGGCATGCAATGTCATTCATCGCAGGGCAATCAAGGGGGCGGACGATCCTGAGGCCAAACGCAAAGAACTGGTCAGTGAATATGAGGAACTCTTTTCAAATCCATATTGTGCCGCCAGCCGCGGTTTTGTGGATGCCGTCATCGTGCCGAGCGAAACCCGGCCTCGCCTGATCGACGCGTTGGAGGTGATGTGCAGTAAACGGGAAACCCTCCCACCGAAAAAACATGGGAATATACCGATGTAATAGGTCATAGGTGATAGGTAAGAGGTAATAGGGCATTTTCAAAAACCCATAACCTATAACCCATAACCGTTGTAAATGGTGAAACGATGGAAAACAATAAGAAAGCAGCAGCGGCAATCGCTGCGGTGATGAACTACATCACAACCGAAGAAGAAGCGATCTGCATTCAGTCCATGGCCACACCTGCAGTGGCACCGTCGCCAGCACCTTATGCTGCAGCACCGATGAGACTGTGGGGGACAAGCGGGCGACAGGCCCAGATGCAGATGCGTAATTTGATGCAAATGAGAACTTTCAGATAATTGACGATGTCAATCATAAATATTTAATTAAAAGGGAGAACGTTAAGATGAGTGATCACAACCAGGTGAAAATAACTAACATGGATTACAGCAAGGAGAGGCCTGCGGCTGAAAATCCCGTTAAGATACAAGACCTGAGCCTGCGGGACGGACACCAATCCTTGTTTGCCACCCGGGGGAGAACCGAAGATATGATTCCGGTTGCCGAAAAGATGGACGAGGTCGGATTTTGGGCCGTTGAAACGTGGGGTGGCGCCACTTTTGATACCATGCATCGTTTTTTGAATGAAGATCCGTGGGAGCGGATTCGCACCTTAAAGCGTTACATGACAAAGACGCCGTTTTCCATGCTGCTCAGAGCACAAAACCTTGTGGGTTACAGGAATTATGCCGATGATGTTGCCGAGGCTTTTGTGGAGCGGGCGGCTGAAAACGGAATGGATGTTTTCAGAACATTTGATGCCTTGAATGATTACCGCAACTTTGAAACGGTGGTCAAGGTGATTAAAGAATATGGGAAGCATTTTCAGGGCTGTATCTGTTATACCATGACCGAACCGCGGATGGGCGGAGACGTATATAATATTGATTATTATGTCAACAAGGCCAAAGACCTGGAGGCCATGGGCGCCGACACTATCTGTATCAAGGATATGGCAGGCCTTATTGCTCCCTATGACGCCTATGAAATTGTCAAGGCGTTAAAAGCAGCGGTGAAGGCGCCTATACACCTGCACAGCCACTTTACTTCCGGAATGTCACCCATGAGCCATTTGAAGGCGATTGAGGCCGGTGTGGATATCATTGATACCTGCATGTCACCGTATGCCTATCGGACGTCGCATGCTGCCATTGAACCGCTTGTGATGACACTTATCGGGACCAACCGGGACACCGGATTCGATATTAAGCAACTTGCGGAGATCAACGAAATATTTGAAAAGAAAGTCATGCCCAAATACAAGCATCTGCTGGACGATTCCAAGGTGTCGATCATCGATATCAGTGTGCTGTTACACCAGACACCGGGAGGGATGCTTTCAAATCTCGTCAACCAGCTAAGAGAAATGGACGCGTTGCACAAGATTGATGAGGTTTACAAGGAACTCCCGAGAGTCAGAAAAGAACTTGGACAGATTCCGCTGGTAACGCCCACCAGTCAGATCGTCGGGATACAAACCGTCAACAACGTTCTTTTTGATGATGAAAATGAGCGATATAAGATGATTACCGGGCAGGTTAAAGATCTGTGCTACGGCTTATACGGGAAAACAGCCATTCCCATCGATCCGGATGTTCAAAAGAAAGCACTTGCAGGATATCAAAGAGGAGAAGAACCGATCACCTGCAGGCCGGCCGAGGTCTTGGAGCCGGAGCTTGAACAGGCTAAGAGCGATACCGAAGGCCTTGCCCAGGACCTGGACGATGTTCTGACCTATGCAATTTATCCCATAACCGGCAAGCGGTTTTTGAAATGGAAGTACGGCAAGGAAGATCCGCCAATCGAAGTCAAGCCTCGAACCCTGGAAGAGATTAAATCCGAGGAGGACCTGGTGAAGCTGGCCAAACTGGGCAAGCTGGTCCGAAAAGTGGAAAAGAAAGCGCCGCCAAAAACCGATGCCCTTCGAACATTTAGTGTGTTCGTTGACGAGGAATATTTTGAAGTGGGTGTGGAAGAACCCGGTGGGTCGCCGATTATCAGCTATGTGCAACAATTGCCGGCTGGAGCACCGGTTTCAATGCCGGCACCTGCCGCCCCTGTTGCCCCTGCTGCCGCGCCGGCAGCACCCAAACCCGCAGCACCTGCGGCGCCCAAACCTGCAGCGCCTGCTGAACCGGCACCGGCGCCTCCCAAGCCGGAAGCACCGGCACCGGCTGCTGCCGGAGTTGAAGGTACGCCGTTGAAAGCGCCAATGCCCGGTATGATCGTTAAATATCTCAAGCAGGTGGGGGAAGCAGTAAACAAAGGAGAGACGATGGTCATTCTGGAGGCCATGAAGATGGAAAATGCCCTTTCATCCCCTGCGGGCGGCACCGTTAAGGCCATTAATTTCTCCAGCGGAGATTCCGTGGCCAAAGACGATGTGCTGTGTGTGATCGGCTGAGCAGTTGAATATTGAAGATTGGTTGAATCGCTGAATCGTTAAATGGTTAAATGATAATCACTACTTGACCAATCGACCATTTGACGAATCGCCCAAATAAAAAGGGAGAATTGGTTTAATGAAGATCCATGAATATCAGGCAAAAGATTTGTTTAAAAATTACAATATTCCCATTCCTAAAGGGGGTGTCGCCTTCAATCCGGATGAGGCCAGGGAAATTGCCAAAGATTTGAATCAGTTTCCGGTTGTCGTCAAAGCCCAGATTCATGCCGGCGGCAGGGGCAAAGGGGGTGGCGTCAAACTTGCCGGATCTATGGATGAAGTGACGACCATTGCCGGCGATATCATCGGAATGAATCTGGTGACCCACCAGACCGGTCCGGAAGGAAGGATCGTCAGGAAAGTCCTGGTGGAACAAGGGCTCAACATCGCGAAGGAGTTGTACCTGAGTATCATTCCGGACAGGGAAACGGCGAAGGTTGTTATCATGGCCAGTGAGGCCGGTGGCATGGATATCGAAGAGGTGGCCGTCGCCACCCCTGAAAAGATCATCAAGGTGTTCATTGATCCCCTTATGGGAATTCAGCCGTATCACTGCCGACAGGTTGCTTTTGGTCTGAATATGGCACCGGCGGTCATGAAACCGTTTGTTTCAATGCTATCAAGTCTGTTTCGGCTGTTTATGGATTATGACTGTTCGCTTTTGGAGATCAATCCCCTTGTCATCACCGCCGAACAGACGGTGATCGCACTTGATGCCAAAGTCGACTTTGACGACAATGCGCTCTATCGTCATAAAGATATACTTGAATACCGTGACATCGACGAGGAAGACCCGCTTGAGGTGGAAGCATCCAAATTTAATCTCAACTACATCAAGCTGGACGGCAATGTCGGTAATATGGTCAATGGCGCAGGCCTGGCCATGGCGACCATGGACATCATCAAGCTTGCCGGTGCAGAACCGGCCAACTTCTTGGATGTGGGGGGCGGGGCCAGTGCCGAGATGGTTGAGAACGGCTTTCGAATCATGCTCGGTGACGAGAATGTCAAAGGAATTCTGATCAATATATTTGGCGGAATTTTGCGTTGCGACGTGCTGGCAAAAGGCGTTGTCAGTGCAGCGGAAAAAATCGGTATCAGTGTTCCTGTGGTGGTAAGGATGGAAGGGACCAATGTGGAAGAGGGTCGAAAAATTCTGGCCGATTCCGGGCTCAATCTGATTACTGCTGCCGACATGAAAGACGCTGCGCAGAAGGTCGCACAGTTTGTTGCGGATAAATAAAAAAACGTGACACGATCGTTTTTTGAGAAAGGATCGCTTCACGTATAATTAACTTTTTGCTTATAAATCACGCCAGTCGAAGATGCCGCTGGCGGTGAAGCGGAAAAGCCCGTCAAAGGCGGATTAACCTCGCGAAAAAGGTTCGCCTCGGGTATAATTCAATTTTTTCTGCAAGAACTCGTGGATAAGGGCTCGTATTGAAAAAACAGGTCTTATCTTTTGATAAGGGTAATCGGTTTAAGACAATTTGTTCGTATGATCTCGAATCGAGTACGGTTTTTTCACAACGATCCCTAATCCACTCAGACAGCTTCCAGAAAAAATTGAATCATACCCAAGGCTTTTTTAACGTCGATTTGTTTTAAGAACCTAAACAGTTAAAAAACCTGAAGCGGTAATATTTTCAATTTGAGAAATTACAAAATAATTTATTGAGAAAACGTTGAGGAATGAAAATGAGCATATTTGTTGACAAGAACACACGTCTGTTGGTTCAGGGAATAACCGGAAAAGAAGGACAGTTTCATGCACGGCAGTGTATCGATTACGGAACGAATGTGGTTGCCGGGGTAACGCCGGGCAAAGGCGGACAAAAAATGGATGACGTTCCGGTATTCAATACCGTTAAAGAGGCTGTGGGGCAGACCGGCGCAAACTGCAGCATGGTATTTGTTCCGCCGGCATTTGCAGCCGATGCCATTATGGAGGCCACGGATGCCGGGGTGGATCTTATCGTTGCCATCACAGAGGGTATTCCGGTGATGGATATGGTAAAAGTTAAAAATTATCTTGAGGGTTCCAATTCCCGTCTCATCGGCCCAAACTGCCCGGGAATCATTACACCGGGTGAGTGTAAGATCGGGATCATGCCGGGCCCGATTCACAAACCCGGCGGTCCCATCGGCGTGGTTTCAAGATCAGGGACCCTCACTTATGAAGTGGTTCACCAGTTGACTCTTCAGGGCATCGGTCAGACCACCTGCATCGGTATTGGCGGAGACCCTGTAAACGGTACCAACTTTATTGACTGCCTGGAAGCCTTTGAAAAAGATACCGATACCACAGGCATTGTGATGGTTGGAGAGATCGGTGGAACTGCTGAGGAACAAGCATCCGAATTTATAACAAAGAATGTTACAAAACCCGTGGTCGGGTTTATTGCAGGCCTGACTGCGCCTCCAGGGCGGCGCATGGGTCATGCGGGTGCCATCATCAGCGGCAGCAGCGGTACCGCCCAGGGGAAAATTGATGCCATGAAGGCGGCAGGTATTCATATCTGTGAGAATCTTGGCATGCTTGGGGAATTGTGCGCAGAGGTATTCAGTTAGATCGCTTCGCTCGCAATTGGAATGTTGGAAATATGGAATAATGGAGAAATGGGTTTTGGGAAAACGAGTATGTGGAATTTAGGTCAAATGGTCGATGGGTCAAATCGTCACAAACTATTTGACAATTCAACGATTTAACCAAATCTGATAAAATTTCTCTATAAATCAATATGCCACTATTCCATCATTCCTTTATACCATGTATGATGAGAAAAAACCAAGCCTCAACTTACTATTTTATTTATAGTATATTACAGAATTTCAAGGATGTAATTAATGCATGAAATGGGTATTGCGATGCAGATCATTGAGATTGCAGTTGCATCCATACCTGCCGATTTGAAAAATGCACAGGTTAAAAAGGTCAATCTAAAAGTCGGAAAACTGTCGGCGGTCGTCCCTGAAAGTCTTCATTTTTGTTTTCAAATAGCCGCTCAGGATACCCCACTTTGTGATGCAGAACTCAATATTGAAGAAATTCCTTTGAAAATCAGATGCACGGATTGTAATGTTGAATGGACCGCACATGAACCGGTTTTTATTTGCCGCCAGTGTAACGGCGGATCCGTAAAGATGCTGTCGGGTAGAGAACTGGACATCACTTCCATCGAAGTTGTGGACGAGCACAATTAATATGCTGGAATTTATATATAAAAATCAAAGACATTTTCATCACAAGGATTCTCAAAAACCCCATCATTCTCATAGCGGTGGCGGCGGTTCAATCGGCGGCAAGAACACAGACACCAGAGAAATAAAAATCGTTCGCAAGGTGCTGGATGTTAATGATACGATTGCAGAGCAGAACCGTAAAATGTTTGAAGAAAATGGCGTTTTCGTCATCAATGTCATGAGTTCACCGGGATCCGGGAAAACCGCTATCCTCGTAAAGACATTGTCTCATATTGCGCAAAAAATCAGATGCGCCGTTATTGTCGGAGATATTTGTACGTCTAATGACGCTGACCGGCTTGCCGGTTTCGGTGCACCTGTTGTGCAGGTTAACACCGATGCGTTCGGGGGAGATTGTCACCTGGCCGCCCATGTGATTAAAACAGCGGTTGACAACTTTAACCTGGATGAGATTGATCTTTTAATTATAGAAAATCTTGGGAATTTGGTTTGTCCGGCTGAGTTTGACATGGGTGAGAATTTGCGGATCGTTGTTCTGAGCGTCACCGAAGGAGAAGACAAACCTTTGAAGTATCCTTTGATGTTTCGCGTATGTGATGCCGCTTTACTCAATAAAATAGATTTGCTTCCGTATCTTGATTATGACAGAGAAGCAGCCGTTCAAAATATCCTTAAGGTCAATCCCCAAATGCCGGTTTTTGAAATATCCGCAAAGACAGAAGATGGCTTTGATTCCTGGGTCGAATGGCTGATGCAAAAGCTTCATGGATAAAGCGTTATCTTCAAGTTTAACCTCCTTGAATTCTTCCAAGTCAAATTTAAGTCGATACAGATAAAAATACCAAGCAGGATAAAAACGATACAAAATCAGCTCAAAACCTATAATGTCAACTATGCCAGGTGAACCTGTCGAACGGAGATAATATTTGGCAGTTTACTTAAATCATGAATAACCTTTTCGTCTGCCGGTGTGTCGATGTTTACCAGACATATGGCCCGGTCGCCGCGTCTTCCAAGTTGAAAACGGGCGATATTGATGTTATGTCGGCCTAAGGTTGTTCCCACATTTCCGATAACCCCCGGCTTGTCTATATTTTGAATAATAACCATCCATCCTTCAGGGATGGCGTCCAGGTATATTTCTCCAATTTTTACGAGTCTCGGATATTTTTTTTCGTAGATGGTTCCCCAGATTTCGTCGATCTCTCCTTCGTGGCCCTCGAGTTTCATCCGGATTAAACTGGTAAAATCATGCTTTGCCGAACTGATGGTTTCGTGGACATGGATCCCCTTTTCTTGAGCAAGGGCCGGTGCGTTGACATAATTTACCGGGGTGTCGGTAAAGGAACCAAGGAGTCCTTTCAGGGCGGCATGGGTTAGCGGCCTTGTGTCCAGGTTGGCCACGTCGCCGCTGTAGCTTATGGTGATATCGTGAATTTTTCTGACAAGCTGTCCCATCAAAGATCCCATTTTTTCAGTCAGGTCCAGATGGGGACGGAGCTGATTCATCACTTCCATTGGCAGCGACGGGAAATTGACGGCATTGGTGATAATGCCGTCCAAAAGGTAAGCGGCCATCTGGGTGGCAATCATCTCCGCCACTTTTATTTGGGCTTCTCCGGTGCTGGCGCCCAAATGGGGGGTAAAGATGACGTTCGGATGCTGGAGTATGGGCAGGTTGGGTTCCGGCGGTTCCTGGGGAAGAACATCAAGGGCTGCGCCGGCGACATGCCCACTTAAAATGGCCTGGTAAAGATCATCAATTTTAACGATTTCTCCCCGGGAACAGTTGATGATTCTCACCCCCGGTTTCATCTTGTGAATGGTCGTTTCATTGATCATTCCCACCGTTTCCTGGAGACGCGGCACATGAAGTGTTATAAAGTCTGAACGGGCAAGCAATTCATCCAGGGGAACAAGTTCCACATCAAGGGCTTTTGCCGCTTCTTCGCTAACATAAGGATCGGCTGTAATGACCGCCATTTTCAAACCCTTAGCACGATCCGCCACCACCCTGCCGATATGACCAAGGCCAACGATACCCAAGGTTTTTCCGGTTATTTCAATGCCGGCCAACTTTTTCTTTTCCCATTTCCCTTCGCGAAGGGATGCTGTTCCCTGGGGAATGTTTCTAGCCAGGGACAGCATGAGAGATATGGTATGCTCTGCAGTGGTAATCGTATTACCACCGGGAGCATTCATAACCACGATTCCATGTTTTGTGGCAACCGGCACATCGATATTGTCGACCCCTATGCCGGCGCGGCCGATAACCTTGAGCTGATCGGCATTTTTTAGTACCTCTTCGGTAACCAGGGTTCCGCTTCTAATTGCAAGGCCATGGAATTCACCGATAATTTTGGACAAGACCTTTGGATCGGATGTTGCTTTGTCATTATCGACGACAACGTCTATTTTTCCGGTTGCTTCAAGTATTCTTTGTGCAACAGGGGACATATTGTCCCTTATCATAACTTTGTACATAACCGGCTCCTATTGGGCTTTTTTCCAAAAAGGGGACAATTCTCGCAGCCGCGCAATAATCGGCGGGAGTTTTTCGATAATAAAGTCGATTTCCTCTTCAGTATTGTAGATACTGAGGCTGAAACGGATCGAACCATGAGCTGCCGTAAAGGGTACTCCCATGGCCCGCAGAACATGGGATGGTTCCAGCGAACCGGATGTGCAAGCCGATCCGGATGAGGCACAGATGCCATACTCGTCCATCATTAAGAGAATGGCTTCGCCTTCTACGTACTCAAATGCGATACTTGTGGTGTTTGGCAGGCGATTCTCTATGTCACCGTTAACGATTGAGTTAGGAATGCGATTTAATAGTTCGGCTTCAAGTTTATCTCTTAGCCGTTTAACTCTGATGTTTTCATCTAACAGGTTGGCGGCGGCAAGTTCACCGGCTTTTCCCAGACCAATAATGGAAGCAACATTCTCGGTTCCGCCCCGCCGGCCTTTTTCCTGATTGCCTCCGATCATAAAAGGCGAATATTTGGTTCCTTTGCGAACATACAGCGCCCCCACACCTTTTGGCCCGTGAAGTTTATGCCCTGAAAGAGAAAGCATATCGACTGCGGTATTTTTTAGATCTATCGGAATTTTTCCAACCGCCTGAACAGCGTCCGTATGGAATACAATCCCTTTTTCCTTCAAAACCTCTCCGATTTCTTCGATGGGAAAGATGACACCGGATTCATTGTTGGCCCACATGATACTGACAATGGCGGTATCCTCACCGAGGTTTTTATGCAGATAATCCAGATCGAGCCGACCTTTGCGATCAACAGGCACAAATGTTACCCGGTAGCCGTTTTTAGATAGATACTCATAAAGATTTTTGACTGCCGGATGCTCCACCCTGGAAGTTATAATATGTTTCTTGTTGGGATTCGATAAAATCGCGGCCCGGATTGCCGTGCTGTCACTTTCCGTTCCACAACTGGTGAATATGATTTCCTCCGGAGAAGCTCCCAGAAGTTTGGCCAATCGCTCCCGTGCTTCAACGATTTTGTGTTCCACCATACCACCGAACGTATGCATACTGGATGGATTCCCGTAATATTCATTGAAATAGGGAAGCATTTCTTCCATCACTTCCGGGGCAACCTTTGTTGTTGCGTTGTTGTCTACATAAATGACGCTCACTAGTGCACCTCCTCTACCAGGAGTTCAGGGGCAACCAATTCCCTGAGCTTTGACTCGACATAA
Source organism: Desulfobacteraceae bacterium (assembly GCA_002868985.1). Lineage (GTDB taxonomy): Bacteria > Desulfobacterota > Desulfobacteria > Desulfobacterales > UBA11574 > UBA11574. The sequence goes on from PKTV01000263.1 coordinate 14,482, forward strand.
TGCTTAAGGGTAATTTGGGATGCGCTGCATGTGGCACAAGTTCCCTGAAGTTTCACAAGGACGTTGTTTCCATCCACATCCACAAGGTCAATATCTCCCCCGTCTTTTTTCAGTGCCGGTTTAATTTCACGCTCCAAAGTCTCTTCAATCAGTTTGATTTTTTGAATATTGGTTAAACGGATGACTTTTTTCTTCGCCGGTATTTCCAGCCCGAGGGATGCGTCGATAATTTCCTGAATCTTTTCATGGCAGCTTTCACATCCACCGCCGGCCTTGACATAATTGGTTACGTCTTCAATAGAGTTCAGACTGTTTTCTCTAACCGCGCGTTTTATTTCGAGGTCGGTTACACCGAAGCATTCACAAACAATGTTGCCTTCCACCTTCTTTTCGGCTTGCCCACGATAATTTGCGATTGCCTTTTCAAGGGCGTCACGTCCCAACACCGAGCAGTGCATCTTTTGTTTTGGCAGGCCGCCTAAGAATTCTGCAATATTATCATTCGTGATCTTTTCAGCGTCCTCCAGTGTAAGGCCCTTAATCATTTCTGTCAGGGCCGATGAAGAAGCAATGGCGCTTGCGCAACCAAAGGTTTGAAATTTTGCATCCTTGATTTTTTCATTTTCATCCAGCTTAAAATAAAGCGTCAGGGCATCTCCGCAAGCCAGTGATCCGACTTCTCCTACGCCGTCGGCATCCTCAATCACGCCCACATTTCTAGGATTGAGAAAGTGATCTTTCACCGTTTTTGTATATTCCCACATGGTATCCTCCTGTGAATGATATAATTCAAATTATAACCTAAAGATTCTCATTAATTTTCGTGCGAAGTTCAGGCGTAAACAAACCTATACTAATCATTTTATTTGAAAAGAAAAGCCCTTTGCCAAATTATGCTCGAGTTACTAATAAGTATGTTAGATACTCGCATAACCCTTACCGATGGAGATGTTACCGAAGCCTTCTCACAAGTGCCTAAAGTTAAAAGTGATCTAAAGTGCCTAAAGTTGAGGTAGCGCTAATGCGCTGTCATTAAAATATAATTGGCTAAAAATTCCTTAACTTTAGCTCACTTTAGCTCACTTTAGGCACTTGTAACTTTTTCTGCTTAATATCACAACATCAAAAGAAAAGGTCAGGGCAAAAGCAATACATGTGCGGTCACTTTTTTTGGTTTTTAGCATAAGAATTCTGTAAAACGTTTAAGCCAAAGTATACATAATGAAGGCCGGAAGCTATGGTAAGGCCTGCCGTAATCCAGAACAGCGACCATTTAGTTGTTTGAATTCCTGGAATACCCGGATCAAGAAGGGTCAGTAAAATCGTCAAAAACTGTGCAACCGTCGTCCATTTGCTCACAAGGGTCGGATTTATTTCAATAGGAATATCCATTAATGAAAAAACAGCGATGCCGGTGATAATCAGGATGTCACGGCTCAGGACGATTACTGCCAGCCAGCCGGGAATTATTTTAAGAACAGCCAGGCTTACAAAAGCGGATGCCAACAAAAGTTTGTCGGCAATGGGATCAAGGTAAGCACCCAATACACTGTACTGATTGAAATATCTTGCCAGAAGGCCATCCAGTCCATCGCTGATGGCTGCAATGGTAAAAACCAGAAGCGCAAAGTGAAACAGATTTTTTAGAAGGAAAATTACAAAAAGGGGCGTAAGCAAAATCCTGATAACGGTTAAAATATTGGGAATATTGATGCTCAATGATCTGTTTCCATTTTAGAACCTAAGTCGAGCGATTTTCAAGTTTGCCGCATCCAAGCCCCGCGTGGCGGGATCTCCGCTTCGCTACGACAAGTCTTGAGCGTAGCGAAATCCCGCTTTGCGGGAGAAGATGTTGTTTCGCTATAGTCGTCTATGCGGAACGGCATCTGACGCAGTAGATGCGGTGAAATTGGAAATCCCGAAGGGTTTCAAATTATTGAAATTCAAAATGTCAGAATACCTTAAAAATATTGTTAAATTACCCATTTCAAAAATTTGAAACGCTCGGTTTAGGTGTAATATTATGTCGCAAAGAGATTATTATCAGATATTGGGTGTGAAAAAAGATGCCGGCCCGAAAGAGATCAAAGATGCTTACCGGCAGTTGGCCTTTAAATATCATCCAGACCGAAATAAAGAGAATCCGGAATCTTCTGAAGAAATGAAATCTGTTAATGAAGCCTACGCTGTCCTTTCGGATACGGCGAAAAGACATGAATACGATACCTTGAGGCAGCGGTTTGGGTCCTCTGCTCATCACCAGTTTAGGAGCAACTACTCTGAACAGGATATTTTCAGTGGCTCAGATATCAACCATGTCTTTGAAGAAATGGCAAAGGTATTTGGATTCCGGGGGGTTGACGATATTTTCAGGGAATTTTACGGGAAAGAATACCGAACCTTTCAGTTTAAACGCCCCGGCATTTTTGCCGGAGGATTTATATTTACCTGCCCCTTTAAAAGAGGTGAATACGGTCAATCCATGTTGCCACCGTCTGGAAAACTTGGAGAACTCTCCAGATTTTTGTTAAAACAAATCAGTGGGTTTCAAATGGCAAAAAACGGTAAGGATGTGGATGACGTCATTCGCTTGACCCCCGAGCAGGTACAACAGGGAGGTCCTTATGCGTATTTTTTGCGAAAAAAATCCAAGAAACTGGTGGTGAAGATCCCACCGGGAGTCCGTGAAGGACAGAAAATACGGCTTTCGGGAATGGGGGAAGACGGAAAAGGCGGAGGAACATCCGGAGATCTTTATCTAAAAGTTCAAATCAAAAGACCTCTTATCCAGAAAATCAAAAAATCTATTACCGGTCTTCGCAAACGGTGAATAAAGGGCAATCCGAAATAACTATTTGTAAAATGTTGGCCTTTTGAAAAAATTACCGCTTCAGGTATAATTAAATTTTTGCTGAAAGAACTCGTGAATAAGGGCTCGTAATGAAAGAACCTGCCCGGGCTATTAATAAAGGTCTCTGTTTTAACAGGGGGTTTCATCCATAAAGTAAAATCGCCGATGGTTCTTTCAAAACGATCCCTAATCCACTCAGACAGCTTCCAGTCAAAAATTTAATTATACCTGAAGCGCCTTCTTGTTGGGTCGAAGCTGAAAGCGAAGACCAATGAAATCGATTGGTTTCAAAGGAATAAACGATTACAAATTTTTAAGGTAAATGGCGCATTAGCGTAAGGCGCCAAGACAAAATGTTTTTCAGACGACGCCTTTTAAACCGATCTCCTCGGCAACTTCCCGCATGCCCATAATGGTATCCGTAATCAGTTCTGTTCGTTCCATACCCAGCATTTGGGCACCCTTATCAATGATAGACCGATCGACGCCGGCGGCAAAACGTTTATCTTTCCATTTCTTTTTTACGGATTTGGCTTTTAAATCCATAACACTTTTTGAGGGGCGCACCAGGGCTGTTGTTACCACCAGACCGGTAAGTTCATCGATGGCATAAAGCACCTTTTCAAGTTCTGTTTTAGGCTCAACATCCGAGCAAATCCCCCATCCGTGACTGACCACCGCGCGGATGTATTCTTGGGGCCAGTTATTTTCCTTTAAAATCTCTTCGGTTTTGCGACAGTGTTCTTCTGGAAACTGCTCATAATCGAGGTCATGAATCAGGCCAATAATGCCCCATTTTTCTTCGTCGTCTGCTCGTTTTCGGGCAAAATAGCGCATCACAGCCTCCACGGCCAGCGCGTGTTTAATAAGGTTTTTATTTTTATTATATTTTTTTAGAAGTTTAAGGGCCTGTTCGCGGGTTGGAATAATTGAATTCATTTTTCATCTCCTAAGGTAAGGGTGTCAAACTGCATTGCCAGGAACTATACCCATGAATTTGTTTTATTGTAAATACCGATATAGAAAAACCTCTTGACAGGCGCTATCATATCCTTTAGAAAATCTGGCAAGGTGCCTGTTAAAGGCTTAATAGGGAATCCCGTGAGAATCGGGAGCGGTCCCGCCGCTGTAATCCTGCCCCTTTTTAATAAAGGGAACCTTTTTAGCAAATATGTGCCACTTTTCCGATAAACTGGAATGGGAAGGCCGCTAAAAAGGCGGGAAAGTCAGAAGACCTGCCTGAACAAAAAAGACACACCTTTGCGGTATGACAGGGTGATGTGGCTTCAGCAAAATAGGGTCAAGTAAACTGGGTGCAGCCCTTCAATCTTTTGTTATGAGATTGAAGGGCTTTTTTATTTATGTATAAAGCATCTTCGGCGGGGCTGAAAAAAAATAGTGAAAGGAGGTGAGAGCAATGAAAACGGGATTAATTGTGTATGTTGTTGGAACAGAGCCTGTCGATTGGGATGCAAATTCTGAAATGAGAGCCATTAAGCTAAGCAGTCGAGCTGACCTGATAGAGATCATCACCGTCAAATCAGGTCATTTTGATATTTTGGATGCCTGGTGGTCCCTTTTGACCAGGGGAATGAAGCGAATTGTCTGTATAATTGGAGAATTTACGCCTAGCGGCAATCTGACCCTTAAGGGACGTAAGCTTTGTCTGTGCGGATAAGAATACAAACTTTAAACCCCCGATTGAGCTTTTTGCCCAATTGGGGGTTTAACTAGTGTCCATCCATAAATGGCCCTTTTTGCCCTGCTCGGCGTTCTCCGCGGGTTCCCGGCTGCGGCGTACAGGCGTACGCCTCACCGCAAACCCTTGTGCGGCCTTGATCAGGACAAAAATTGCTCATTTCTGAATTGGACACTTAATTGGGTCCATTACACTTCGTGGATGGGCATTAAATAAGATCATAAAGTTCAGGCCTTCTGTTGGGCAAAAAGTATCGCATCCGGTGCTCTCTAACCCGGTCGAGGTCTTTGGATTTAAGATTTACGACCACCAGACTTTCCTTGTTGCTCAAAATTTTTTTAATAACCTTTCCGGATGGCCCAATGATCACTGCGATACCTGGAAAACGAAGTCCTTTTTCATTTTCGCCGGTTTGGTTGCAGGCGACGATAAATAGACCGTTATCAAACGCTCTTGCCGTGAGATGGCGCATCCATGATTTGTATTTCTCTTCGGGTGTTCCTCTTGGGGATGCATGAGGAATAAAAATCAGATCAGCACCTTTTATTGCCATGTGGGTGGAAAGTTCAGGAAAATGGGCATCATAACAAAGTTGTATGCCGAACTTGACGCCCCTTGCACCAAACAAAGGAATCGTATCGCCTGGTGTGAAAATGTCTTTTTCAGGAGGGGCGATGTGTAACTTTCGATAGACGCCCACAAATCCGTCTGGCTTTATGACCAGGTGGCTGGAAAAAATATGCCCTTTTTCATCTTTTTCAACAATTCCTGCCAAAATGATAATTTCTTGGGATTTGGACACATTTAAAAGATTATGGGTTATAGGACCGGGAACAGGTTCTGCCGTATTCTTAATCTCTTTAAGATTACTGTAGCCTGTGATATTTAATTCAGGAAAACATATGATATGGGCACCTTCATTTTTTGATATCTTTATCCAATGGTCCATGGCGTCAAGATTACGACG
>PKTV01000197.1 GCA_002868985.1 Desulfobacteraceae bacterium
GAGTTTGAAGTGAACTAAAGTTTAAAGTGAGCTAAAGTTAAGGAATTCTGTCAATTATATAAAAACATTGGAGCGAAGCGACACCATAACTTCCCCGCTTAATACGGGATAAATAGGCACTTTAGATCACTTTAGACATTTTTAACTTGTACGGCTTAAAACAGCCCCTTTCAGGAACAAGCCAAAGCCTGGTCCTTCCCCGCGTAGCGGGATTTTCAATGGGCCAAGCCTGTCCCGCATTGCGGGGGATTCTTTACTTGATCAAGGTTGTGTCATCCGCAACGTATGATTTTGTCAACATTGATATAGAGGGTATATTTTGTAGCATTGTTGTTGTGGGCGCAGAATGAATCTCCCATAACACTCAACTTTTGTTTAGAATGGTAAAGAGAAAAAAATGAAAACGATAAAGCTAATTTTGCCATGCATTTTACTGTTGTTATTTTTTTCGTGCAGTCAAAAAGAGGAACAACAAGCACAAGCACCTCCGCCCCAGGTCACCGTTGTGGTTACACAAGCAAAAGATGTTCCCATCTATCAGGAATTTGTTGGGCAGATATACGGTTTCAAAGATATTGCCATACGGGCAAGGGTGGAAGGTTTTCTGGAAGGTATTCATTTTGAGGAAGGATCGCGGGTCGAAAAAGGCGCTCTTCTCTATACCTTGGAAAGTCAGCCGTTTGAGGCCGATGTTGCCGCAAAAATGAGCCGGGTTGCAGAAGCAAACACAAGGCGGGCAAAAGCCAAAAGTGATTTGGACAGGATCGAGCCGCTTGCAAAGGAGAACGCGGTTAGCCAGAGTGATTTGGATTCCGCCGTAGCCCAACATGATGCTTCCATCGAATCGGTGAAAGCTGCCAAAGCAAATCTCAGGGCCAGCAACATCCAACTCGGTTATACCAAGATCTATTCGCCCATTTTCGGAATTATCGGAAAAACCAAAGCCAAAGTAGGGGATTTCGTCGGTCTAAGTCCCAATCCGGTTATTTTAAATACGGTTTCCCGTATCGACACCGTTCTTGTGGAATTCTTCATTACGGAAACACAATATTTGCAGGTGGCCCGGCATTTATTATCGAAGGTCGAACCGGCTGTTCAGAATGCCCGAAAAGAAAACCTGGAACTGATTCTGGCAGACGGATCTCTGTACGATCACAAAGGAAAAGTTGATTTTGTTGACAGAGACGTGGATCCCACCACCGGCGCCATACTGGTTCAATCCTCGTTTCCCAACCCCCAGGAATTGTTACGTCCCGGACAGTTTGCCAAGGTAAAGGCGCTGGTTAAAGTTGTTAAAGACGGCATTCTGATTCCGCAAAGATGTGTTGTGGAACTGCAGGGGCTATACAGTGTCTATGTCGTTGGCGATGGTGATAAGATTCAGACAAGAAACGTAAAAGTAGGCCCGAAGATCAAACAATTCTGGCTGATCACCGAAGGGTTAAAACCGGGTGAACACGTCGTGTACGAAGGTTTGCAGAGAGTGAAAGACGGGGCAGTCGTGAATCCCACAATAAAAAAAATCGAATCAACAGACCAAGAGAGCACGTAATCAGATATGGATAATTTTTTTGTAAGACGGCCTATTGTGGCCATGGTCATCGCCATTTTTATGGTAATCGTGGGTGTCGTATCTCTGAAAGGTCTTCCCACGGAGCAATATCCCAATATCACACCGCCGGTGGTGGAAGTTCGGGCTACCTATACCGGAGCAAATGCCGTCAGTGTGGAACAGTCGGTGGCCACACCCTTGGAGCAGCAGATCAATGGTGTGGACAATATGATCTACATGAAATCTATCAACGCAAATGACGGCACCATGACCATTCAGGTGTCGTTTGAGATCGGCACCGACCCGGACATGAACACTGTTTTTACCCAAAACAGGGTCGCTGCTGCAACAGCCAAGCTCCCTGAAGAGGTCAAAAGATTAGGGGTTACAACAGAAAAATCCCTTCCGAATATATTGATGCTGGTAACGCTAACATCAGAAGACGGCAGATATGACCAGAATTTTCTTGGAAACTATTCATTGATCAACATTAAAGATATTTTGGCCCGTATAAAAGGTATCGGTCGCGTGAACGTAATCGGTGCCAGTGATTATTCCATGCGCATATGGATAGCGCCCGACCGATTGGCCCATTTGGGTATCACAGTGCCCGAGATCGTGAATGCCATCCGGGAGCAAAGTGTCATTGTGCCGGGAGGTAAATTTGGTGCAGAGCCCGCCCCCCCGGGGACGGAATTTACCTACACCGTCAGATTGCCGGATCGCCTGCAATCTGAAAAAGAATTCAGTGAAATTGTCATCAGAACCACCGAGGGGGGGTCTCAGGTAAAGATCAAAGACATCGCCCGTGTCGAGCTGGGCGTTGAAACTTACAATGCATTTACCCGATTAAATGAAAAAGAATGCTCCATGATCGCTCTGTATCAGGCGCCCGGTTCCAACGCTGTGGAACTGGCCCAAGAGATCAGAAAGACGATGGAGGAACTATCCAAATCTTTTCCGGAGAGCATCCAATATGATGTATCTCTGGATACCACGTTGGCCATCACGGCAGGTATCGATGAAATCATCGAAACGCTTTTTATAGCCCTGGCGTTGGTTATTCTGGTGGTGTTCATTTTTATTCAGGACTGGCGGGCGGCACTGATTCCCACCATCGCCATACCCGTTTCTCTGGTCGGTGCGTTTATTGTATTTCCATTGATCGGTTTTACGGTCAATGTCCTCTCGCTTCTGGGCCTGGTCCTGGCCATCGGTATTGTTGTTGACGATGCCATTGTGGTGGTGGAAGCCGTCCAGGTCAATATTGAAAACGGTATGAATCCACAAGAGGCAACCGTACATGCCATGAATGAAGTCACTGCGCCGGTCATTGCCACCACACTGGTTTTAGTGGCCGTGTTTATCCCTGTGGCCGTCATGGGAGGAATAACGGGAAGATTATATCAACAGTTTGCCATTACGGTTGCCGTTTCGGTGGTTTTCTCATCTATTAATGCTTTAACCTTAAGTCCCGCCCTGTGCTCTTTGCTGCTTCGGAAGCAGAAACCGTACGGCGGTCCTTTGGGCATGTTCTTTCGTCTTTTTAACAAAGCCTTTGACAGGTCCACCGGGGCATATATGGGGTTTACC
>PKTV01000426.1 GCA_002868985.1 Desulfobacteraceae bacterium
ACTGGTCAACAGCAATACGGCAACCATCATGACCGATCCTGAAATGGCCCACCGAACCTACATTGAACCGGTGGTTCCACTGACGGTTGCAAAAATCATCGAAAAAGAGCGGCCTTGTGCGCTGCTTCCAACGCTTGGCGGCCAAACCGGTCTTAATACCGCAATTGAAGTGGCCAAGATGGGGGTACTCGATAAATTTGGGGTCGAAATGATCGGTGCATCCGTTGCATCGATTAAAAAAGCTGAGAACAGAGAACTCTTCAGAAACGCCATGGAAAATATCGGACTCCGCATTCCCAAAAGCGGTTTTGCAACCCACCTTGACGAGGTGAGAGCCGTTGCCGACGATATCGGATTTCCGATCATTGTCCGTCCCAGTTTTACCTTGGGAGGCACAGGTGGTGGTGCTGCATACAACCCCGAAGATTTGGAAAAATTGGCAAAAGCAGGACTCGACGCCAGTTTTATCGGACAGGTCATGCTTGAAGAATCGGTTTTGGGATGGAAGGAATATGAACTCGAAGTCATGAGGGATAAAAATGATAATGTCGTTATTATCTGTTCCATTGAAAATATGGACCCCATGGGCATCCATACCGGTGACAGCATCACGGTGGCCCCGGCGCAGACGCTGTCGGACAGGGAATATCAATCCATGCGGGATGCCTCCATCGCGATCATAAGGGAGATCGGCGTGGATACCGGCGGTTCAAACGTTCAGTTTGCCGTCAATCCCAAAAACGGAGAACTGGTCGTCATTGAAATGAATCCCCGGGTGTCTCGCAGCTCTGCCCTTGCCTCAAAAGCCACTGGATTTCCCATTGCCAAAATCGCCGCCAAACTGGCCGTGGGATATACGCTGGATGAAATCCCCAATGATATTACCGGAGAAACCTTTGCATCCTTTGAACCGACACTCGATTACTGTGTGGTTAAAATACCGCGCTGGACATTTGAAAAATTCCCGGAAACACAGGATTATCTGACGACCGCCATGAAATCCGTGGGGGAAACCATGGCCATTGGCCGAACATTTAAAGAGTCGTTACAAAAGGGCTTGAGATCTCTTGAAATCGGACGTTTTGGGTTGGGATCTGATGGAAAGGACCTTCTGGGTGCAAAGGACGACAAAACAAAAAATTTATCTCTATCCGAAATTGAGCAGAAACTGGCAACACCAAATTCCCAGCGGATTTTTTACTTACGCTATGCCATACTTAAAGAGATGCCCATTCAATCCATTTATGAACTCACCGGCATCGACCCGTGGTTTTTGTATCAGATCAAACAGATCGTGGAATTGGAGCAACACATTAAGTCCGCCGAAAATGATTTATCCGAAACGCTTTTAAAAAAAGCAAAATCCTGGGGGTTTTCAGATGTTCAGCTTGCTCATTTAACCGGCTCCACCGAGGAAGCCATTGAGCAAACCCGAAAAACTTATGACATACGTCCCGTTTACAAACTGGTGGATACCTGCGCTGCGGAGTTCAAAGCGGCAACACCGTATTATTACTCCACCTATGAAATGGAAAATGAAGCCAGGGTCTCTGACCAAAAAAAGGTGATGATTTTGGGCGGCGGCCCCAACCGGATCGGCCAGGGGATTGAGTTCGATTATTGTTGTGTCCATGCATCTTTTGCACTTCGTGAAGAAGGCGTTGAAAGCATCATGGTCAACAGCAACCCTGAAACCGTCAGCACGGATTACGACACTTCCGACAAGCTCTATTTTGAACCGCTGACCAAAGAAGACGTTCTCCATATTGTGGAAACCGAAAAGCCAATGGGCGTCATTGTTCAATTCGGCGGTCAGACACCCCTCAATCTTTCAGGACCTTTACATAAGGTCGGAGTCCCTATTCTGGGCACCCAACCTGAAAGTATCCACCGGGCAGAAGACAGAGAACAGTTTCAGACACTTTTAAAAAAGTTGGGCCTTGTTCAGCCGGAAAACGGCACCGCATTATCGATAGAAGAAGCTGTGGTAGTGGCTGAAAAAATTGGTTACCCTGTCGTTATCCGTCCATCCTATGTATTGGGTGGTCGGGCCATGAAAATTGTTTATGACCGTCAGGAGCTTGAAAACTTCACCAGACTCGCCATTCTGGAATCTTCCGGCCATCCCGTTCTCATCGATAAATTTTTAGAGGATGCCATTGAAGTTGATGTGGATGCCGTTTCAGATGGCAAAGTGACCATCATCGGCGGGATCATGGAACACATTGAAGAAGCGGGAATCCATTCGGGTGATTCCGCATGTGTCCTGCCGCCTTATAGTATTTCTAAACCTATGCTTGACGAGATTGCCCGCGCTACCAAGGCCATGGCATTGGAACTTGATGTTGTGGGTTTGATGAATGTTCAGTATGCCATCAAAAACGACCGACTCTTTGTTCTTGAGGTGAATCCCAGGGCATCCAGAACCATCCCCTTTGTCAGTAAGGCTACCGGCATTCCTTTGGCCAAAATCGCAACAAAGGTCATGCTCGGCAAAACGCTGAAAGAATTGGGTATTGTCAATGAAAGAATTCCAGCCCATATCTCTGTCAAGGAATCTGTTTTGCCGTTTAACCGGTTCCCGGGTGTAGATACGCTTCTCGGACCTGAGATGAAATCCACCGGAGAAGTCATGGGCATCGATTCGGATTTTGGTTCTGCTTATGCAAAGTCTCAATTCGGCGCCGGACAACACCTGCCGGATAAAGGGACCGTCTTTATCAGTGTAAAAGACAACGACAAGCAAGCAATTCTTCCTGTGGCATCTCAATTTAATGATATGGGGTTTACGATCATGGCAACCCGGGGAACCTCATCGTTTTTAAACCACCAGGGCATAACGAACAAATTGGTCAATAAAGTCTCCATCGGTCGTCCCCATGTGGTCGATGCCATAAAGAACAAAGAAATACAGCTGATCATAAATACACCCTCGGGCGGCGAAACCAAGCGGGACGGGTATGTGATCAGGCGCGCGGCTATAAAATTCAATATTCCATATACCACGACCATTGCAGGCGCCATGGCCATGTGCAAAGGAATTGAAGCGCTTAAGAAAAAAGGTCTTACGGTGAAAACCATTCAGGAGTATACTCGTTCGTTCTGAAAAAGACTATAAATAATAGCTTAAACCGAT
>PKTV01000430.1 GCA_002868985.1 Desulfobacteraceae bacterium
CCGGGATTTAATATCCCATTTGGATCAAAAATTTTCTTTATTTTCTTCATAAGGTTTAGTTACACAGAACCGATCTCCTTGGCGATGTAAGGTGCTTTAGTGATACCAACGCCATGCTCACCTGAAATTGTTCCCCCCAATTCAAGGGTATATTCAAATAAAGCGTCTATGGCTGCTTCGGCTTTTTTGAGTTCATCCCGATTTTTCTTGTCGAGCATGATATTAAAATGGATATTTCCGTCACCGGCATGCCCAAAACTCACCATGGTCAGTCCGGTTTTTTCTTTTAGAGCCTCTATCTTTCTTACCATATCCGGAATCTTACTTCTTGGAACTACAATATCCTCGTTAATCTTATCAGGACCATATTGGAAAAGCGCTGGAGAAATAGCTTTTCGGGCTTTCCAGAGCGCTGCAATTTCTTCCTTTTTTCCGGCGATCTTCGTATCTTTGGCCCCTTGAGACACGCACAACGTTCTTAACTGTTCTATAAGCGTACCGACCTCTTCGGTTTTTCCATCCACCTCTATGAGCAGTAAAGCTCCGGCTTCAACGGGCAGGTTCATGTTGAGGTGACGTTCCACACAACGGATCGAAGCATTATCCATAAATTCTATGGTTCGTGGAATGATACCGCGTCTAATAATTTCTGACACGGTTTCCGCTGCTGTTTCGATATGATCAAAAACGGCGGTCATTGCGCTTACTGCTTCGGGTAAGGGTAACAGTTTTAATGTTATGCTGGTAATTATACCGAGGGTCCCTTCGGATCCGATGAGGAGTCTGGTCAGATCATATCCCACAACGCCTTTAGCGGTCTTTACACCGGAATGTATGATTTCACCCGTCGGGAGAACAGCCTCCAATCCCAACACATAATCCCTGGTAACACCATATTTCACCGCTCTGGGACCCCCTGCACATTCTGCCAGATTCCCACCCAGCGTTGAAAAGTCGGAACTCGAAGGATCGGGAGGATAAAAAAGTCCTTCTGACTCAACCGCCCGGTGAAAATGGCCGGTCACAACACCGGGTTCAGCATGAGCAATAAGGTTGTCCTTGTCTATTTCAAGGATACGGTTCAGTCGACCCATCGCCAGGACGATACCGCCTTCCACAGGAAGAGATCCACCCGTCATCCCTGTACCGGAGCCCCTTGGAATCACGTTGAAACGATCTGAATTGGCGAGATGCAATATGGCGGATATTTCTCCGGCATCCCGTGGGAACAGGACAGCACTGGGGAGATAACTGCGAGCTGTTGCATCGTATGCATAGCAGATTAGATCCTCTTTTTTCCTGCTACAATGAGAGATTCCTACTATGTTCTGAAGTTTTTTAAACGTCGTGTCCGTAAGCACCATTTTATTACATCCTTTTTCACAAGATTATCACATCTAATAGTTATTTAAAATTGAATTTTGTGCTTTTTTTGACATAACTTTTTCCATTCTGCCACTAAGGCACCAAGGTTCACCCTGTTAAATAATGCTTCGCATTAAATCTTCGATTTATTTAACAGGGCAGGCAAAGAAAGAATAATAGAAATATCCTTTGTGCCTGCCCGCCATCGGCTTCGCCTTAGGCGAGGCGGGCGGGTCTTAGTGCCTTTGTGGCAAATATTTTTAGTTCCCCTATAAATCGGGATTTCCGCTCCGCTACAATAGGCCTGTCCCGTTTGCGGGGCTTGTCCGGGTTAGGCAAATCAATATATATAAATATCGTTAAATGGGTGCACGGAAAAATATAGGCGGGTTAATATTTACCGGATTCGAGCTTTTGACAGAGAAGTTCCACCTGTTTTTGTACCGGGCCATTTTCTTTTAATACCCGTTCAACCGCATTGATGGAATGAAGGGCAGTGGCATGGTACCTGTTGAAACTTTTCCCTATCGCCTGGAGGGGGGCATCGGTATATCTGCGCGATAGATACATTGCGATCTGTCGCGGTCGAACGATGGATTGTTTGCGAGAACTTGAAACAATTTCTTTGACGGAAATAGAATAATATTTACAAACGATCTTTTTGATAGCGTCTATGGTGATATTCTTTCTACTGCGTGCGATGTTCTTAACAACACTTTCAGCCAGTCCAAGGTCAACCGGCAGTCCTAACAAAGATGACTTTGCGGTAACCCCGATAAGGCCGCTTTCGAGCTGTCTCACATCATCTGTGAGTTCGCCGGCCAAGTAATGGATGATATCTTCGGGTATGTTACATTTGTTAAGATTCGCTTTTTTCTGCAGTATTCTGACCCTCGTCTTGAATTCTGGTGGCTCAATGTTTGAAATAAGTGAACATGAGAGACGTGACCTCAATTTATCATTGAGTTTCGGAATATCCGCCGGCAAATAACAACTTGAAAAAATGATTTTCTTGTTGGATTCAAACAACGTATCAAGCGTTAATGAAAGCTCGATCTGAGTTCTTTCTTTACCGCTCAGGTGATGAACATCCTCGAGGAGTAATACGTCACATTGATTTCTATATTTTCCCTTAAAAGAATTGATTGCATCATTGCGATACGCATGAACCATTTCATTGCTAAAATCTTCGGCCGTCGTATAATATACACGATCCGTGGGATGTTCGGACAGTATGTAATTCCCGATGGCCTGTGAAAGATGGCTTTTCCCCATCCCGGTCCTTGACAATAAAAACAACGTATTCTGGAGACCATTTTTTCTCGAAGCCAAAGAAAGGGAAGCTGAGTATGCAAAGTCATTGCTACCACCAACCACAAAATGATCAAAGGTAAAATCCTTTCGTAAAAATCTGCCGGTGTGCGGACGTACATTCATATTAGGAAGCGAAAGCTGAAAATCTTCATTTGTTTTATTTTTTGGAAGGGCTTTTGTTGCCGAAACCTCGACTAAATATCGACAAGATCTTCCCGCAACTTTACTGAGTTCAGTCGCTATCAGATCTCCATAATGATCTATGACCCGTTTTTTGGAAAAAAAGTTGGGAGAAGCGAGAGTAAGACAGTTATTATCGAACGTTGATAGTCTCAGCGGCTCAATCCACATCCTGAAGCTGTGACTGGGAACACGTAATTTGATAGCAGCTTTTGCCTCTTTCCAGATCGCCTTCATACGTACCAATAATTTTAGTTATGTAATTAGAA
>PKTV01000074.1 GCA_002868985.1 Desulfobacteraceae bacterium
AAAAGTTTTAGTCGGATAAGTCAGGGCTCTCAGCCGCTGAGCGGTCAAAGGCCTTGAGGAGCGGACTGATGTCCTTGAGGGTAAACATTGACCCTCAATAGCATAGCGCTCCTCGAACGTAGTGCTCTTCAAGCGAAGCGCTCATCTTTTCCGGTTTGCCTTGGCGCGTTCATGCAAAAGTAGAGTTTCAAAATGATATCGCATCAATTTCTGATTAGTTAACAAAGGATTAAGGCGGTATAAAGGTCCGCACAAGAGGATCTCCTCGGGTGAAGTTGCAAACTTAAGATATGCATTGTCAACTTTAGCTATTATCGACATAGTGAGAGAATACTCATCTTTAGTTGCCAGGGAAAATAAAGAGTTTTCCATGGGCGTTTTTAACTTGACGCGATTAAACTTAAAATTTTCTCCGGACAGACCATCCTCAACCTTATCGAGAACGCTTAGAAAACTCTCTTTAAGGTCATACTGTTTTACAAGACTGCAAATTTGATTAAAGACATCCCGTTTTAAGGGCTTCTTCTTCCGTTGTCGGGCACGTTCGGTTTTTATGTGTTGCAGAAAAGTCATTTTATATCCGGTAGTCTTCAAAGTCTATTGTAGGTATATGCACCCAATTGCGATCCAGGCTGTGATAACCGTTACGACGTCGGGCATCGTAACCATAGCGCAAAGCCGTGAGGCCCTCTTCCAGGATCCTGATGGCATTTTCTGCGGTAAACTCATCCGGTGGTGCGAAATGTTTCATACAGATATCTTGCCCTGATTTGTGGCGCAGCAAAAAAGGGTGTTTGTACTTTTCCATGACAAAAGGCCTGAAAGGCGTATACGTTGAAACCGCTACCCGGCAGGCCGGAAATAAATAACTGCGCGCGTAATAATCCTTAAGGACATACTCTCCCATGCGTTTATATACAAAGTATTCGCCCCTATAACCGTTTTTTCTGGTAAAGCCGAAACCGTCTATCTCCATGGAGCCCGTATCTGCAATATAAAGCAGTGTGGCAGCATGTTCCGGTTTTGCCTGACTGAATTGCAGGCGTATTTGCAGTGCCTTTGTTAGACGATCATGCTCTTTCGCCAAAATTTTTGCATGGACGGCTTCATGGAACCAGTCGCGTAGCTGGTGAGTTGAGAGCAGACCATTTGCGGGAGGCTTGAAGATAGGCTTTTGATTTTCCAACCCCTTAAGGACGGCCCTTAGATGTTCCACATGACGAAATGTTTTGGCCTCTTTATAATATTTTTCGGGGATGTCGATCTTTTCACCGATTAGGTCCAGTATATCCTCATATTGCAGTTTTTTGCGCTGCAGACCTCTGTTTTTCCTGACAAAATAAGGCATTACCCGGAAAAGAATTGTTTTAAGCGTATCATCTAATAAAATATCATCGACCTCGCGGGTAAGCTGATATTTTTTTAAGAATTCTTTTCGCCGGTTTTTATAATCATAGGCGTTGATTACTTCGTAGTTTTCTAAAACAGAGGTTATGCTGAGCGCTTTTACGAACTGTCTGTCCTTATGCGTAATAATAGTTTTTGATTCCGGATGTCCGGGATTTTCCATGGGTCTTCCCGGCCGCAACAAGGTTAGAACCTCTTTTTCTATCGCCGGATCAAACAAAAGAGGCAGGTATATGAAGTCTGACTCCACCAAAATTTCCATATCAGAATTCAATAATTGCCGCATTGCTTAACTCCCCAGCCCCGGCCCGGACAAGTCTTGAAATCGGGTCAGGCCATACCCAAAAGAAAAATTGATGACTGATGATTGATAATTTAACCAATCTTCAGACCTTAAATCATCAATCATCAATCGAAAATCGTCAATTATTTCAGGTTTGATATACTAATAAAAAAACTGTTTACTACAAGATGCAAACACTTTTCAATTGAGCAGCAAACAGCCTCCTTCTTGGGGTTTTATCGCGCGAATCGGCACATAAAAATATTTTTCTCCCGCTTCCGTCTGCTCGGATACCGCGAATTCCAGTGCCGTACCATCAATCTCCTGCCCTCGACACAGCAGTTTTCCGCCTTCAAGTTGTCGAGCCACATCTTCGGCGATGAGCTGTTCCTCGATGGTCAAATTTTTTTTGCTCAACGTTCGGTTGCACAGTTTTCTAAGTGATTTGGCCTCGTAGCTGCCGGGTTCATATATGTCAATCAAGCCCTCGGCCGCATGTCCCGGCAAAATCTCCAGCACATGAGGCAGCAGCTTCTCCGCTTCGTCGACCAAAAGCGCCTTTTTGGTTTCAGTGTCTGTCATGGTCTCATTCCTCCTTGCTAATGGTATCAGTGTATAGGGATCAGGGTTCGGGGGTCAGGTATTTTCCCCAATAGACTTTTACAACCCGCTAAGCATCCTGCCAATTTCCACTGTTTTTTTTAAGCTTAAAATCTCACAGCACTTTTTGAATCATAAAAAACGTTTGCTGGCTCTTGACCGGCCAGGAGCATTCTGTAGGCATCCACCATAAATCCGGCCGCAATTTGGTTTGTCATAATTACGGACGGATCCGGTTGATAAATGCAGGCCGCTCTTTCCCGCTGATAGGTGTCAGGACTTCTATTTTGAACGATATCATACAATCCCAACAATTTTGAAGGTGTAACGTCATTGTTTGCGGGATTGTAAATCACGACCTGGCCGGCATCGGCACTGGTCCCGCCGCTTATCAGTATTTTACCCTTATCAGCACATTTTTCGCTCAGTACTATTCGGGATTCGAAGTTGTCAACGCAGTCGAAAACAACATCATAAGTTGAAATATCGCTGTTATTATCGAAGTAGGCAACCTGAAAAGTACTGTCGATTTCAAACAGATTGTTGAGTTTGTTTGACAGTGTTTTGGCTTTGCTCTCTCCAACGGCATCATAGAAAAAAATCTGCCGGTTTAGATTGGTTACCTCAACAACGTCAGGATCAATGAACGTCATCTGTCGAAACCCTGAATACGCAAGATCCAGTCCTACGAAGATGCCCAGGGCTCCGGAGCCGACCACCAGTATTTGCGGCTGATGATTTGAGGTGTTAAGCTGTTTTCTGGTATATGATATCAGATCATCTGAAGCGTTTTGACCCATTAAAAGATTTTTGGTTTCTTCCAGTACGATT
>PKTV01000243.1 GCA_002868985.1 Desulfobacteraceae bacterium
AAAGCGGGAGCCATTATTGTCACTGAGGTGTGATTGGCAATATCACCTGTCGATTCCGGCAGATAAATTTCAGGATATGTTACCCGTTTATTTTCAATTGCGGCAATTTCGCGAGCTGTTCCGATGATACTGAGGCAGTCCGGTCTGTTGGGCGTCAGGTCGATTTCCAATACCGGGTCTGACAGTCCCAGAGCCTTATTCAGTGAATCGCCTGCCGATAGATTGTCGCTCAGCTCCATAATACCTTGGCCGTTGCTGCCGAGTCCCAATTCGAGTTCGCTGCAGAGCATCCCTTCCGAGGTTTCTCCACGGATAATACTTTTTTCAAGAACTTTTCCTTTTGGGAAACAGGTCCCTGGAATGGCGCACGGTGCAAGCATATCAGTTTTGACATTGGGTGCCCCACAAACAACAGAAATGATATCTGTACCGACATCTACGCTACAGAGTTTCAACTTATCAGAATTTGGATGGGGATCGATATTGACGATCCGGCCGACATGAACACTGTTCAAATAATCATATCGGTCCGAAACCGCCTCAACTTCAAGTCCGGCCATGGTGAGCGCATCAGCCAGATCATTTGCATCCAGGTTAATGCCAACATACTCTTTTAACCAGCTTAGACTGACCTTCATATTAAAACTGCCTTAAAAATCTTAGATCATTTTCAAAATACTTTCGGATATCATCAATACCGTATTTCAACATGGCAATCCGTTCCACTCCCATTCCGAAAGCAAATCCGGTATATTGGGTTGTATCGTATCCAACGTTTTCAAAAACAGCCGGATGAACCATGCCGGAACCCAGAACTTCCAGCCAGCCGGTTTTTGAGCATACCCGGCAGCCCTCGCCCTTGCATATAACGCATCGGATATCGACTTCGGCACTGGGTTCGGTAAAAGGGAAAAAGCTGGGTCGAAATCTGAGACTGGTTTCCGGATCAAACATTTGATGGACAAAGGTCGTCAATATGCCTTTAAGATCCCCGAAGGATATACTTTTATCAACCAGAAGCCCTTCAACCTGATGAAACATAGGGGTGTGTGTCAAGTCGGAATCACATCGATAGACCTTACCGGGTGCAACAATCCTCACCGGAGGATTCTGCTTTTCCATTATTCGGGGCTGGGTCGGTGAGGTGTGGGTTCTTAAAACAATGTTTTTGGATATATAAAACGTGTCCTGCATGTCCCTTGCCGGGTGATTTTGGGGAATATTCAGCGCTTCAAAGTTATAATAATCGGTTTCAATCTCAGGTCCTTCAGCAACGTCAAAACCCAGCCGGACAAAAATGTCGCAAATTTTCTGGGTAATCTGGGTGATGGGATGCAAAGACCCTCGTGGCGTCACTCTTCCAGGGAGTGAAACATCAATCTGGCCGTCGGTTTTCCAAGAGGATGAATCAAGCGCTTTCAGAGCGTTTTTGAATAATACGTCGAGACTTTTTTTTGTTTCGTTTGCTTTTTTCCCGGCTTCCGGTCTGATGTCTTCGGGTAGGTTAGAAATGTTTCTTAAAAATTGGGTTACCGCTCCTTTTCGACCCAGGTAGTGGATAGAAATGGCCTTGATACTTTCTGCATCGGAAGCAGATTCAAGTTCCTTTACTGCATCTTGGTGAATCTGTTCAATGGTTTTCTCCAATGTAGTTCTGCCTGTTCCTTAGTATCTTAATAATTATTTTTGTGCATTTTATGGCAAAACTTTTTCCATTCTGCCACTAAGGCACTAAAAAAGAATAATAAATATATCCTTTGTGCCTTAGTGGCAAATATTTTTAGTTGGAAAATTCGTACTCAAATTTTGCATCCATATGATAGGCTGATCCGGGTTATGATCACAATTGTTCCGAGGCCAGACCGGCAATTTGGCTAAAGCCCGAAGGGTCCGATATTGCCAATTCGGCCAACACTTTTCGGTCCAACTCAACACCGGCAAGTTTCAACCCGTGAATGAATTTGCTGTAAGACAGATTGTTCATGCGTGCCGCAGCATTAATCCTGGCGATCCAGAGCTTTCTAAAGTCACGCTTTCGCACTCTGCGATCCCGGTATGCATACATGAGTGCCTTATCAACAGCGTCCGCTGCTGTGCGGAATAATTTACTGCGGCCGCCACGAAACCCTTTGGCTAATTTTAAGACCTTTTTTCTGCGTCTTCTTGCTTTAAAACCTCTTTTAACTCGCATAAATTTTCTCCTAAACCCCTATTCAAATCCACTATCCATTGGGAAGCAGCAGTTTAAGTGCTTTCATATTGGTTTTGTCAATGATTTGACTTTGCCTTAAACCACGTTTACGCTTTGTGGTTTTTTTGGTTAAAATATGACTTGCATGTGATTTCGAAAAAACGAATTTTCCGGTTCCTGTTTTTTTAAAACGCTTTGCAGCAGCTCTATTTGTTTTTATTTTTGGCATCTTGAGTCCTTTCCGGTAATATTAAAAAATAGATGGCGTGAACCATGTCGGATTCCAGCCCACGCCATCTTCACAGAAAATAATTTTAACAATGTATCGTTATGAAAAAGGCATATAAATAACTTTTTACGACGTCATCAACAATTTTTAGATGATTGTTGTATAATAAAAGGTGTTTAATCTCATGGATAATGAAGTATCAGGGCATAATTATTTTGAAAATGGTTTCGGTGCCAGAACCATAACCATTGTGCGACCTTCAAATTTGGGGGGCTGTTCGACTATTGCAATTTCTTCAGTGTCTTGAACAATCTTTTTCAGCAATTCTCTGCCCAGATTGGTGAGCGTAATTTCTCGTCCCCTGAAAATGACGGTGACTTTGACTTTGTCCTTTCTATCAAGGAACTTTTTAATATGATTGACCTTGGTATTTAGATCATGTTCGCCAGTCTTGGGGCGGATTTTTATTTCCTTGAGCTGAAATGTGGTTTGTTTCTTTTTTGCCTCCTGTTTTTTCTTGGTTGCTTCATACTTGTAGCGACCATAATCCATTATTTTACAAACAGGGGGGGTTGCGTTTGGAGAAATTTCCACCAAGTCAAGGCCAAAATCATTGGCAACGGCGATGGCTTTGTAGGTCGGGATTACACCAATCTGATTCCCGTCAGGGTCTATCACTCTGACATCTTTTGCCCTTAT
>PKTV01000491.1 GCA_002868985.1 Desulfobacteraceae bacterium
ACATCCAGCCGATCTGGACGCCCACAAACTGAATATTACGCCATTAAAAGATTTTGAGACCATGGGGATAACGGATCAAGAGACGGATCTGAACGTCTGGCGCCTTAAAGTTGAAGGACTTGTCGAACGACCGTTTCAACTGACGTATTCACAAATTCTCGCCCTCCCCGCCATTGAACGGAATGTCCTTTTGATTTGTCCCGGGTTTTTTGCCAATCACGGCCGCTGGAAAGGCATTTCAATGACTGCCCTGCTTGAAAAGGCTAAAATTAAAAACGGTGCGACCCTTGTGACTTTTAAAGGACCGGAAGGAAATTATGAAAAAACCGAAAGTTTTTATCTAAAGGATGCCTTTTCCGACAAGGTATTTTTGGCATATGAGGTTAATGGAAAACCCCTTCCGAAAAAGCATGGTTTTCCGCTGCGTGTTGTGGCAGAGGATCATTATGGATTTAACTGGGTCAAGTATGTGCATAAAATCCGTGTAGATTAGACTATGGGATTTTAATCCCTGGGCATAAGGACAAGAGCCGTTCGATTGGGAATGTATAGGCTGAGCATATTCCGATTCTGCTGTTTCAATGGATCATTAAGCGTCAGGTGACATTGGTTTGGAATCAATCGGGAATGGCCGCCGTATTCAGTTGCATCGCTGTTGAAAACCATCTGATATTTACCCGGTGTTGCTTCAAAACAATAGTCGGTATACGAACGGGCAGGATGAAAATTAAATACAAATACAAGTTCTGCCCGTCTAAAAACGATCACCTTGTCATCCGAATGCTCATAAAGAAGATGTGGCCCTGAAGATTCGAGGAGTTTGAAACGCTTGGCCAGTAAGATCATATCCCTGTCGAAATTGGCAAGAAAACGATATTTAAGATTGTCATCATCCACCAGGTGCCACTGACGTCGTGCATATTTGAAAGACCAGTTATTTCCTTCCCGGGGAAAATCGATCCATTCAGGATGCCCGAATTCATTTCCCATAAAGTTGAGATAGCCATTGCCTGCTGTGGATAGGGTGATCAAGCGGATGAGTTTATGAAGTGCCAGCCCTCTGTCTACTTTTAGGTTTTCACACTTTATATGCATGGCGTCATAGATGTCTGAACCGATCATCCGGAAGATGAGCGTCTTATCGCCAACCAGCGCCTGATCGTGGGATTCGGTATAGCTGATGGTCTTTTCATCCCACCTTCGGTTGTTCAACTCATGCCACAGATGTCCCATATGCCATTTTTCATCCGGTATATCCTTAACAAGACGTATCCAGTTGTCGGAAATTCCCATGGCAAAACGATAATCAAATCCGATGCCGCCGGACGATTGAGGAACAGCCAGGCCGGGCATTCCGCTGATATCCTCGGCAATGGTAACGGCATCGGGTCGAATATCATGGATGAGCGTGTTGGCAAGAGCCAAATACGTGAGGGCATCTTCGTCCACACTGTTGTCGAAATAGTCTTCGTACGAAGTGAATGCCTTAGACAATCCATGATGCAAATAGAGCATGCTGGTTACGCCGTCAAATCGGTAACCGTCGACGCGGTATTCATCCAGCCAGAAGCGGCAGTTGGAAAGCAAAAAGTGAAGTGCCTGGTACTTGCCATAATCGAAGCATCTGGAATCCCAGGCTTCATGGATGCCGCGCGGGCCGTCATGAAAATACTGATATCGTGTGCCGTCGAATCTGCTCAGTCCCTCCACCTCGTTTGAGACGCCATGGGAATGAATCAGGTCCATAATTACGCGAAGGCCCAACGCATGGGCCGTGTCCACAAGTTCTTTGAAAGCCTCGGGTGGTCCAAACCGTGATGAAACGGCAAAAAAATTGGAGACCTGGTAACCAAAGGAACCGTAATATGGATGTTCCTGAATCGCCATCAGTTGAAGCGTATTGTAGCCGGCATCAACAATACGCGGCAGGATCCTCAGGGTAAATTCTCGAAAAGAACTGATCTTCTCATCTTCCTGGGCCATGCCCACATGGGCTTCATAAACCAAAAGCGCGTCTTTCGAAGGTTGAAAATCCGTGCATTTCCAGATATAATGTGACCGAGGGAACCAGACCTGGGCATTGAAAATCAGTGTGTCGGGATCCTGAACCACCCGCCGTGAATAAGCGGGTATCCGGTCTCCCTGTCCTCCGGGCCAGTGGATCCGAAGCCGGTATAAATCCTCATGCCCCATTGCATCAGCGGGCAAACGGATTTCCCACACCCCTTCACTGTTGATTCGTTCAAGCGCAAACTTTTTTTTCTCCTGCCAGTTCGTCATATCTCCAATCAGATATATCGCATCGGCATTGGGCGCCCATTCCCGAAAAATCCATTCGTTGCGATAAAAATGGAGACCGAAGTATTCGTGGCCTGAAGCAAAATCCGCCAGACTGATCTTATCACCGGTAAGCATCTTTTCCGTTTTAGTAATTCGGGCAAACCGCCGCCTGAGATCTTTTTCATACGGCTTAAGATAGGGGTCTCTCTCCAGAAGAAGTTTTACGAGGTCATGGGTCATTAGTGCCTTAATTGTTAATTTTTTGTATTTAAAGATACCACAAAGATTCACTCCGGGCTAAACTCTGCGGGCCGGAGGTAATCGTCAATATTCAATATGGCATTTGTAATTTGCTGCTCGTCACTAATTCTTTGGATTTAAATCCTTCATTATAAGCGTGGGGTAATCAGCGGACGCTGCAGCATTTTTTCGTAAAGTTCGATGTATTGTTGGGCTGTAACGTCATGATTGAAGGTGGCGGCACTTTCTGTCATAATGCGTCCGATTTGTCGCGCTTTGGTTTTTGCCGGGAGTTTATAAAATTTCATGGCTTCTTGAATCACCCAGAACAGGCCGCCAGCATCATACGTTTCAAAGACAAAGCCGTTGCCCAAATTCTTTTTAACGTCAATATGAATAACCGTATCGTGAAGCCCTCCTGTATCGTGGACCACTGGCAATGCGCCATAGATGGCGCCGATCATTTGCGGCAGCCCACAGGGCTCAAAAAGGGAAGGCATCAGTACAAAGTCGGAAGCGCCGTAGCACAGATGCTCCAAGTCCTCGTTGAAATCGCAAATGGCCACTTGTTGATACAGCTGATGATAATGGACGAT
>PKTV01000080.1 GCA_002868985.1 Desulfobacteraceae bacterium
ATAATTTTGTAATCAAGTGGCATTATTATTCACCATATCTATTTGTGTTACCTTACAACAAACACAAGTCGTAGTCGATTCGTGCTGATTACATATATCATAAAACCAAAAGCTCACCATGCGTGTTGCATGACTTTAAATTCCTCCAGTTTGATTGATAAAGAGTATCTCCGATGGTCTGCCAGAAGAAATCCAGGGATACCGATCTTCGAGATCTTTCAGTCGTCCTTTCAAATAGTCTATTTTTGCCTTCAGTTCGCGGTTTTTCGAGTCCGACCTAAGGTCAGCTTCAGCATCACGCAAGCAAATCCGAAGGTCAAGATACTCTCTTTCAAGATGCTCAATACTACTGCGATATTTGTAGATGTTCTCAAATAGTTCAAATTCATCCGGGATTCTTGGTGCGTCCATGAGTTTATATCCTCCAAGTTACCGATGATTGGATACGTTTGTCATGTTAGCAAGTGCAGATATCTTGCCATACTCACAAGTCCAGGCATCTCAATTTTAATTACATATATCGTATTTGTTACAAAAATGCAAAAAAGGCAAATCCCCAAAAAGGATTTGCCCTATTCAAAAACGATATCCCCAACATTTTAGACCTCTGATATTTACGATTTAGTATCAGTAGCTGCAAGCGACACTAATAATCGAATAGGGTGAGGCGGGGTAATCAAACCCTCTTCAATTAAAACGACCAAAAAAGCTGGTTGATCGTTTGCTCATCTATCTCTCCTGTTGGTTCAAGTTCATTTTTTATTTGAAACCTTTTAATGGCTTCACGTGTTTTAGGACCCAATGCACCATCTATTGGTCCGGGGTCGAATCCTGAGTCCTTGAGAGTTAGCTGAACCATTCTAATTAGCTCTGCACCTTTTAGGTCATTATAGTCGGTGAAATTTAAAACCTTGTCGGATTCCCCTTTATGTTCAGTTGTTATTTTTTTAACTGCACAGACAGGCATGGCCAAATAGGTCAAGATAATAAGGAAAGAAAATGTCGGGGCGATTCTCAGATAAACTTTCATCGTAATTTCGTTCTCCGAGTTTTAGATAACTGTTGCTCTTCTTTACATCATGCATTTTCTGAATTTTGGATATATTTTACGTTTTAATTTAAATTGCCTCACGAATTTCGGGCTTGTCAAAACTTGTGTTATCTTGCCATAAGTACAACCTGAAACCGATTCATGCTTATTACATATATCATAAAAACAAAATGGGCAAATCTCGCTCAAGTTAAATCTTCATATGTTTTTTTCAAAACTTTACCAATTTGGATTTTTTGGGGACAATATTTTTCAGCCTTAGAATAATCAGCCATAAGAATATTTGCCTTAATATCTGCTGGTAACGCATTCAATAACATTAACGCCCTATCTCGATCTCCATAGCTGTGATTGTACATAGAATAGCGCAATATATCGCTGATCGGAACATCAAGATCGACCGCTGATTCACAAATATTTGCGCAGCCAGCACAGTAGCAAGGAGCAGTTTCCCGAGCATATTGTTCCAAGCGTTTTTTGTCACCCTCAGATAGGTTTTTCTTATTCAAGGCAGCGGCAACATTAGCCTGCAGGATGGTTATATTCCGCATAGCTGAGCAGATGCTCGCAATATTTGGATTTTCCCACACCACCTTTAGGTTAGCCTGCTCAGCGGTATATCCTTTTTTTAAAAAGTTTTCGGTCATTTTTAGAGCATCATCAGTTTCAGATCCGATTGATGCATAAAAATTTGCCGAGAAAGCAGCCTGTGTTTTCATCGCTGTCAATCCTATTCCCGCCTTAACACAGGCATCAACCGCTCTTTTCATTTCGTTTTTTACCATTAGCCTGTAATTATAGCTCATCATTATTCCATCGATCCATCCGAGCTTTGCTGCCGCAAGCATACTGTTTTCCATATTTTTATGGGCGCTAAATCCAAAAAAACGAATCTTTCCTTTAGCTTTGGCTTTTTCAGCCCAGGCTTTGACTTCATTTGTCAATTTATTTTTTACATCATTTACAGAATGAATAAAATACATATCAATGTACGATGTATTCATTCTTTGAAGTGAGGCATTTAATTTCTCAGTTAATCTTGGCGGATCTGAAGTACTCGCTTTAGTTACCAGGAACACTTTTTTCCGGTCATTTGGGAACTTGGTAAAGTATTTTCCGATTGCCTTTTCGTTATTTCCCCTTCCATATGAATCAGCGGTATCCCAATAGGTTACGCCCATTTTAAAGGCCTGCCTGAATATTAACTGGTCATAAATCCCTAATACACCACCCAGTGAAAGAATAGAGACATTTACGCCTGTTTTTCCAAATGTTCGCTTTGGCACAATCATTTGCTCAGGCAACTTCGTTGAAGAGCTGCCATGTGCATGTGTCAAAGAGCTTAAGGGTATGAGTACCGATCCTATACTGGCTCCACCAGCGGTTTTAATAAATTCTCTCCTTGAAAAATTCCCCCTTTTGCCTGACATTTTTAATTTTTCCTTTCGATAGATAAAAACTGGTTTTTAAAGATTAAATTTTAACGAAACAAACAAGAGGTCAAGTTGTAATTTATTCCGATATTCTCATTTATCAAATTCTATTAAAAGAGTATCGTTTAGAATGTAGAATGGATTTTACAACAATTTAAAGATGTCCCAAAGTTGTGTTTTCTTGCCATACTCACAAGTCCAAGCATTTCAATTTCCAGTACATATATCTTATTTCTTACAAAAATGCAAAAAAGGCAAACCCTCAAAAAAAGATTTGCCCTATTGAAAAACGATATCACAGATTCTGAATCCACTTTCAAAATGACGGATACATAGCAGAAATCACAAGTTCAGGACATAAAAAAAGGCAGAGCCAAATGACCCTGCCTTAGGCAGTTCTATATTTTGACATTAAACAAACTTAATTAGAAAGCATATCTGAATCCAATTGTTATATTGTGGCTATCGTACTCTGCTTCGGTGCCTTCAAAATCGGGATCCTCAGTTGCAAAATATTTATAGGCTATGTCTATAATCCAATTTTTAGTTACAGAATAACCCAATCCTAATCCAAGCTGGTATGCAAATACAGAATCATCTTAACTACCTATATCAATACCTCCAACTGACCA
>PKTV01000081.1 GCA_002868985.1 Desulfobacteraceae bacterium
AATAGAGCCAAAAAACTATAATCTTTGGCTTATCTACTGCGGGACTATGGATAAAACACTTATTAGGTATCAACGGTTTCATTCTAGATGCAATCACCACAATATCTTGTGTGTCCATACAAACAAGAAAAGCATGGAATTTTATCATGGGTGTTGGGGAGACGAGCGAGGCCTTTTAGGTGATTTTGCTTTCCTCCACTATTTCCCCTTAGCTATCTTTTCTTCCACTTTTTTCCACGTGATGTCCGGGTTGAAAAGCTGCATCGTCAGAGCAGTCTTCTCTGTATACTCTCCCAGGTCTTTCTGGTAAACTTCGGCGGCATGGTTCACAATAAAGGTCATGATACCTGAAGAACCATAATGAGCAGGATATGCCACCAAGGCAAAACCACCCATCATCTTCCCCTTAACAATGTAGTCATAAGCTCCTCCCGTTGCATCCTTTCCCTGGGCTTTCAAAATTCGGTAATAATACCCGTGGTATGGAACTGGCTTACCACCCGATTTCTTGCCAGTGTAGCCTATTTCCTGGGCTGCTGCGACGAGGGGGCCGAGAGGGCTTTGCTCATCTCCTTCTTTCGCCTTCCAGTATAGACCATCTTTTTTGCCTGGCTCGCTCGAAAACTTCTGAGCATAGGCCAGAACTCCATCACCATCCCGGTCTTTGATTGCATATTCTTTCTGGGCATCTACATAGGCCAAGCAGACTCGAATAACACTCAATTCATTTCTTCCGATTCTTCGGGCAATAATCTCCTCCCTGCCTTCATTGGTGTCGAACAGCCACATCCCATTTTTTTTCACAATGGGTATGGGGAATGGCCAATCTTCGTTTCCAATGTGGAGAACCGCCTTGGTGGAGCTCGCTTCTTCCACTTTGTTTTTCTGTTGGTAAAGATTGAAAAATCGCTCGTGCTCCGCTTTGTCTGCAACGGGGTCACCAGAAGAGATTAGATCCTCG
This sequence comes from Desulfobacteraceae bacterium, assembly GCA_002868985.1. Lineage (GTDB taxonomy): Bacteria > Desulfobacterota > Desulfobacteria > Desulfobacterales > UBA11574 > UBA11574. The sequence goes on from PKTV01000081.1 coordinate 962, forward strand.
CTTCCGGGTCCGAAAATATCAGACAGAACTTTTACATTTTCAGCTTTCAGTGCTTCCATCATGGCTTTGACAGCCTCATCTGGGGAAGCAAAAGTCTTTTGATCCTGAAGCATTGCTAATGATGTTCCAAATATCACAGCAACAAATAAACTGGATATAAGAATCATCACCCAACGTTTCAAAAATGAATCCTTTATTTTTGTATTTCCTATTACCGCCATGGCTTTACCTCCATTAAAGTGGTAGTCTTTTTTCACAACAGATCTCAGCGACGTCTTCCGCCGCCCCGGCTCATACCACCTCCTCCGCGACTCATTCCACCTCCGCGGGAGGATGACATGCTTTCACGGCCACGACTGCTCGAAGCCCTCGTCTGACTCCCCCGTTCATAGCTCCCGAATGCACTACGGTCGGCTCGCTGCTGGGTACCTGCACGGTCGAACCCACTGGCGTCTCTTCGTTGTTGAGACTCGCCGCGGGCATGGGAACCCGTATCTCTAAGGCTCTGATAGTCCTTCCGACTACCAGCTGATCGGTTACGAAACTGGTCCGCCCCACCCTTGGCAATATCTTGCCTTCCTGCCTCTGCACGGCCACGGAAGGCTTCTCTGGACTGCGCTTCCCGAGATGCTCCTCTGTCGAATTTCTGAGCCGTTGAAGGGTCTCTGTAAGACACCCCCTTTCGATGCTCCGGGTTGTGTTTCCACGAGCCCTTACCGCCTTCTCCAGTAGATACTTTGTTTGCGTACTTGCTTCGATCAATCTTTGTATTGATGTTGGTATTCCTGTTTACATTGATATTTACATCCCCACGCCCCCAGTTGCAACCTCCCCACGCATAGCCCCAAGCAGCACCAATTGCGATGCCAACTCCAAAAGAAAACAGGGTCGCACCAGCTACGTATCCGGGAGGATAATAATAATAGGGCGGATAGGCAGGATACCACCAGGTACCGTAAACCACCGTCGGGTTGTAGGTTGGAACATACACGACCTGAGGGTTTGACGGCTCTATGATAATCGTCTGTGTTTTCTTTTCTACAATGACCTTCTGTTCCTGATTCGTCTTCAGATTACCCTCAGCCTGGGCTTTTTTGCGAAGGTTCTGTATCGTATCCATCACATCCTTCTGCTGCGCAAGAAAGGCATCTCCCAGTTTCTGCGTCCAATCTACCTTTTCATTCATCATCTGCAAAACCTGGGGAAAATTCACTAACGACTTGACACTCGGGTCCCAGTTCTCTTTCTCAAGAGCCGCAGTCAGGGCATCTCCCGAGAGACTTTCATTCTGCTTAGCCCACCGTTCCGCCTGAACGACCTCTAAAGGATATGTAGAGGCCATAAGGATTTGGGCCACAAGTGAGTCCGGGTAAAGCGCAATGGGTGCCAACAACTGGTCCAGCTCTTCTTGCTTGAAGGGCTTTTCCTTGCTTTCACTCTGAGCCACCAAAGCTTGTGGTGCTAACAGCAAGAATGTAAGAAAAACGGCCAGTGCTTTTATAAATGGTTTCCGTATCTTCATAATTGTCTTCTCCCTTCCATGTCGGACTTCGATCCTGGCACAATCCATTAGCCTATATGGCCTATTGATTTAAATTGTAAATAAATTCATTAGAGCAATACCTATGCCAAAACTGTTTAACTTTACAACTATTTGTTATTTCTAATATAAATTTAGAATGAATCAAATATATGTCTCATTTTGTTATGGATGAGACATTTCTGTGTCATAAAACAGCGTGTCTGAACGTTTAAAATATCAAACTCATTTTGATTTTTGCTTATAAAAAATGAGGGATAGATGAGGATTAACTTTCTTGAGTCTTGAATGGTGAAGGAGTAGCACATTCCTTAATAGTTCTCAGTGATTCAAATCAAAAAACAATGTGGGATTCGAACAATATTTCTCAATCAAAAAAATAAGGCAGATACCATATATTGTGTATCGCTTTTCAAAGTTCAAGCTTTTGATATATTGAGATTATCTTATAAAAATAGGATTTGTCAAAGACAGTGTTTATGTACAAAATAAACCTCGTGTCTGAGTTGTGATATGGTATTAAGATATCTCAGAAAATTTGGGCACTTGATAGCGGCCATTGCCAGAGTGCTTTCTCACTAAATGAAATATTTAATCACCATATCAGACACTTCC
>PKTV01000283.1 GCA_002868985.1 Desulfobacteraceae bacterium
AGGGGTTACTAGCATGCACCGTAGGCATAGCCTTTATTTCAATAGACAATCCATCTATTTCATATGATAATACTTGACCACATCGAACAATATTCAAATTATTTGGACGAATTTCCTGCAAAATTCTTTTCGCTTTTTTATTGGCAACAATAATTGCTTCCGGATCTATTTTTAACAGGCCATGCTTATCTAAATGGTCTTCATGTTCATGTGAGATTAGCCATATATCAATATTTTTGAAATCGTCTTCATCAAATACCGGTTCTGTTAGTCTTTTGCTCTTGAGCCCCGGGCCATATATCTGCACAGTATCTTTTGGGCATAAAACAGGATCACATGCTATCTTTAAATTATTAATATTAAGCACCCACGTGGCAGCACCTATCCATTTAAAATGAATGCTAAATTGTTTATTATTTTTCATTTTTTATTAAACTCCTATTCTACAATATTGCCATTTATTTATAATGAGAACGAACCAGTGATTGTGCAGTTTTTTTTCTTGGCTATTAGAATTAAAAAGTTTCTGCATAACATGCAATCTGTAATGTTATCCAGAAGCAGCTTGATATTATTTACTAACCGAAATTTCGGCTTTCATTAAAACTGGGAAAAACGTCTTCAAATCAGAATATAAAGAGAGTGAATTCCAGATATCTAATTCCTATCAACTCAAAAACAAAACCCCACCTCGCTTTGTGAGAAATGGGGTCTTTTTTACCATTAAATGCTCTCCCTTGTTTAGAGTTGAAAGCAATTATTTTAAATCACATGTTTTTTCGCATATTTAACCCAAGTTGTCAAGGATGTTGCAGAAATGATACATTGTGGCAAGTAAGGACTGGAGTATCCGGTTCAACACTTCTGGTTGGCGGGCTTAACTTCTCACCTTCTTATCTTCTCATCTTCCCTCTTCCTCTTACTTCCGACCTCTGCTTGCCCCGTTAAATTCTTCGAAGAAGATAAGCTCGCCAAGTTTAATTCATGATAATGACAGCAAAGCGTATTTAACAAAGGCGCAGCGCATTTAACTGGGGACCTCCGAGCTCCAATCCTCCCTATGTTGGTTTGCTTATGATCTAGATAATCAATATCCGTGCCAATCCTGCTGAACAGGTAAACTTCATCCTATACGATTGAATTCATATACTTTTGGGAGTATTTGCTGTCTTATGGTTTAAGAGAGAAAAAATGATGTTGCACTTATGATTTGAATTCACACAACTTAAATTGAATCCCTGTGACTGAAAGATAAATCGCAGTAACATGCAATTCAGCCCTAAGAACTGAGATGGATGATATCACAGGTTTTTTGAGCCTCTAATTTTGGTCGATAAGTTGGAGATATCCAAAATATTGGAATAGGTCAAATCCGTGTGGTTTCTATTACGTATCACAGGTTAACCTATTCGTATGATCGTGACAATTATCTACAAAATTCGCTTAATAAAAATTAACTGCTATTTTTCACTCTAATCGAAGTTGCTTGTTTCTCATCACTTCAGCCCCGCTTTGCGTAGCGCTCTAATACCTCGCTCTGCATCCTCTTTATTCTTATATGTGACTCTCTTTTCCCATTTCTTTAAAGAAAACTTGGGATTTATCCTAAGCGCTTCAGCGGCCTCAGCTCGAGCTTCCTCATCTCGTCCTGCAAAACTATAAGTCGAGGCCATAAACAAGCGGGCAAAAAAAGAATTTGGCTCTCGACTGACTGCTTTTTCACACCATGTTATTGCCTCCTCGTATTGCCCCGTCCAACAGTAAGAAATTCCTAAACTGTATAAATACAAGTTCGGCGGGATAGGATTAAGACGTATCGCTTTCTTTAATTCCGGAATGGATTCCTCGTACCTGCCAGCGAAAGTAAGTATCTTACCATATCTCATATGTGATTCAGCTGAATTGGGGTTAAGGGTGACAGCCTTCTCCCCCAGAGCAACGGCCTTATCATGCTGCCTTGTCATTGAAAATAGATAGCCTAAGAGGGCGTGGGCTTCAGCATAAGTGTCATCCAAGACAATAGCCTTCTGCACTAATTCCATAGCCTTCGCTATAGAAGCCTTGGGAGATTTGCTGGATCCAAGCCAGGCGTCCAACTCATGGGTTTTACCCAGAGCAAAGTATGCCGAGGCATACTCTGGATCTAAAGTAATGGCTTCCTCTGCTAATTGCTTTCCCAATGCAATACTCTCTATATTGAACCGGTTAATAAGCTCATGCGCCTGCAGGTACTTCAGATATGCCTCAAGGTTATTTGTGCCTTTTGCAGCTGCTCGGACTTGCTCGCCCTCCGTCAGCTTTACCTGCATGGCCGTGATGATTTTTTTCGTGATCTCGTCTTGAAGAGCAAATATGTCGCTCAGATTTCGGTCATACCGTTCCGCCCATAAATGATTCCCTGTGGTGGCATCAATAAGCTGGGCCGTAATTCGTATCTGCTCGTCAGACTTTCTAACGCTACCTTCCAAAATATATCGGACGCCTAATTCTCTACTTACTTGCTGTACTTTTACAGGCTTTCCTTTATAAGTGAAGGTTGAATTACGTGCGATCACAAAAAGTTGCCGCACCTTTGAAAGCGCTGTAATGATTTCTTCTGTTAATCCGTCGCTGAAATATTCCTGCTTTGGATCGTCACTCATATTTTCAAAAGGTAACACAGCAATAGAGGGTTTATCTGGCAATGGTAGCGCCGGTGTTTCAGGTAGCCCAGCTTTTCGAAGCGAGTCTTTGATCCGTTCGATTTCGGCTGGGTCTTTATAGGGAATTGTCGCCGCATATCCCTTTATCGAGGCTTTGGGATTTTGTTTAAGAGCCTCCGCAACCGAGGCCTGAGCATCTTCCTCTCGACCTGCCTCAACGTAAGTAAATGCAAGAACGATATGGGGAAGCATCCCTTTAGCCTTGCGGTCACGCCATCCTTCCAGCGCTGAAATAGCCTCCTCGTATTGCCCTGTCAATCGGTAGGAAAGGCCCAAAATTGGCAAATACCAAGAGGGGTAATAAGGGCTAAGCCGCATCGCCTTCTTCACCAGTTCAATCGCTTCCTCCGGTCTGCCCGAGTAGAAAAAAATCACTGCTGTATTGGCTA
>PKTV01000207.1 GCA_002868985.1 Desulfobacteraceae bacterium
CCGGTGGTAATTACCGATATCAAAATGCCCGGCATCGACGGGATCGAGCTCCTTCGAAAAATCAAAAGTAAAAATCCGGAAACAGAAGTCATTATGCTGACCGGCCACGGGGATTTGGAACTCGCCATTAAAAGTTTAAAACATGAAGCAACCGATTTTATAACAAAACCGATTAACGATGATGCTCTGGAAATGGCGCTGGTAAGGGCCTTTGAAAAAATTTCAACGCGGCAAAAATTAAAGGAGTATGACCGCAACAGGGCCATGTATGATGTTTTAATTAACGAACTGATTCAGGAAGATGTGCTGATCATCGGGTCCGACTACCGGGTTCTCGACATCAATGAAACCCTTCTTGCAACATTGGGCTTAGAACGAAAAGAGGCTGTCGGTCGATACTGCTATGAAATTACCCACAGGCTGACGAAGCCATGTTCCGGTGAAGATCATAAGTGCCCCCTTAAGGAGACACTTATGACCCGGAAGCCGACAAAAGAAACCCATATTCACAAAGACAAGGACAACAAAAATATCCATTATTCAATTTCTGCATATCCGCTTTTTGAAAACGGTGAGATCATCGGTGCCATCGAGCTTTCCCGGGATATTACGGCGGATATCAACACCCGGCAGGCGATGATGCAGCAGGACAAACTGGCCTCCATCGGCCGTTTGTCCGCCGGCGTTGCCCACGAAATCAACAATCCGCTGACCACCATCCTGACAACAGCCATGTTGATCCAGGAGGACATCGATCCGGACAATCCCATGTACGAGGAACTGGGGACCATCACCAATGAAACGCTTCGCTGTCGCAAGATTGTTGCCAGTCTTCTCGATTTTGCCCGTCAGACAAAACCGACCAAAAAGTATCACAACATTAACGACATCATTATTGAATGTATCGGACTAACCCGCAAGCAGGCTGAATTCAAGGATGTACAAATTTTAAAGGCGCTTTCCGAACAAGTTCCGGAATTGCTGCTGGATAAAGAACAGATTCAACAGGCGCTCATCAATCTTATCCTCAATGCCACCGACGCCACTGATCCCGGCGGGAAAATTACAGTTTCAACAGCTCTTTCCCCAGACAATCAATTTGTAAACATAAACGTGAGCGATACCGGAAAAGGAATTGCTGCCGAGGTTGTGGATAAAATCTTTGAACCTTTTTTTACCACCCGGGAAATCGGAACCGGTCTTGGTTTGGCCATCACACACGGCATCATCGGGCGTCATGGCGGGGACATCCGTGTTCAGAGCCGGCCGGGTCAGGGTACGACGTTTACCATCAGACTCCCACACAACCAAGGAAATCAAGATGACCACCCATAATCCCCTTATTCTTATCATTGATGATGAGCCTGCGATTTGCCGAAACTGCGTCAAAATACTCTCTAAAATGGATTGTGATGTCCGGTATGCCCTCAATGGATATGACGCATTAAAAATGGTGGACGACACCGTGTTCGATGTGGTGGTCACTGATTTAAAAATGAGCGCCGTGGGCGGTATGGAAGTTCTCCGACGATTGAAAGCGTCTTATCCGGAAACCATGGTCATCGTTATCACCGGCTATGCCAGTGTTTCTTCGGCCGTCGAAGTCATGAAGATGGGCGCCTTTGACTACCTTCCGAAACCGTTTACGCCGCACGAACTGCGTGCGGTTGTTCGACAGGCCCTGATTCAAAGAGAAATGTTGCTTCAGAACCGAAAACTATTGGAACAGAAAAAGCGAAAAAAATCGTTTTCCCATCAACTCATCGGAGAAAGCCCGAAAATTAAAAAGGTCATTTCCATGGTTCAAAAAGTTGCCCCCACCGATTCGACGGTGCTTATTTACGGTGAAAGCGGAACCGGTAAAGAGTTGATTTCAAGGGCGATTCACGCCAATAGCAACAGAAACAGCAAGGTTTTTTTTGCCGTAGATTGCGGGACTTTGTCGGAAACCCTCTTGGAAAGCGAGCTTTTCGGTTATACCAAAGGCGCGTTTACGGGCGCACACCATGACAAGGACGGTATCTTCAAACTGGCCGACGGCGGCACCGTGTTTCTGGATGAAATCAGCAATATCAGCCTGAGTGTTCAGAGCAAATTGTTAAGGTTTTTAGAGAATCGAGAATTCCTGTCTTTAGGGAGCAACAAGACCCAAAAAGTGGATGTCCGGTTGATTTTTGCGACCAATAAGAATCTTGAAGAAATGGTTGAAATGGGTTCTTTCAGACAAGATTTTTATTATCGCATTTTTGTATATCCGATCCTTATTCCCCCTTTAAAAGAAAGAAAGGCAGATATTTTACCCATTTCCTATCATTTTCTACAACATTTTTGCCTTGAATTTGAGAAAAAAATCATCGGGTTTGATGATGAGACAGTGGCACGTTTGACGGCATATGATTGGCCTGGAAACGTCAGGCAATTGAGAAATATCATTGAGCGAGCGGTTATTTTGTGTGAAAAAGACAAAATAAGTCCTAAAGAACTCCCTCTTTTGGGAGAGATGGCGGATATTCAAGAATTGATCGATCATGTTCCTGAAACCAATGATGAACTTAAACGCGTCAAAAAAGAAATTCGGCAGAAAGCGATACTTAAGGTCGAGAAAAATTTCGTGATGAATGCATTGATGAAAAACAACTGGAATGTTACCCGTGCTGCCCGGAAAGTGGGGCTTCAAAGAACCAACTTCCAGACCCTAATGAAAAAACACCAAGTCAAACTCCCCAGGTCTGTCAAACCGGATGCATAAAATATAATGAGCCCTCAGGGTGTTTTTCTAAAAAGGTTGCTACATGGATAATGTTTTTCGTAGCCGTTTACGGATGTTTTAAAATCTCAAATTCCAAGCATCAAATATCAAATAAATCCCAAATTCCAAAAATCAGTAATATAAACGATCTCGATAATTGCGATGTTGATGAGGATGCCTTTTTCAATTTGTTACCTTTCTTCAAGAACATAAGGTTTGGAATTTTGAATTTTGGTCATTGGGGTTTGTTTGGGAATTGGGATTTGTTATTTGGAATTTCCACTCAAACAGCACCCATTCTAAACGAAGGATCATTCATTTCGCTAATTTTCAAGGA
>PKTV01000051.1 GCA_002868985.1 Desulfobacteraceae bacterium
AAAACTTGCAGATTTTTCAGCAAGTTACTTTAAAATCACACAAAACCTGTCAGGAAAATCACAACACATTGAAATCCATCATAAAATCGGATCATCAAGGCCGCCGCACCTGAGTCATCCGGATAGGCATGTAAATTGATAAATTATTAACCAAACCTCCTTTGCAACACAAAGCCGAAGCTCTAAACCTATCCCTGAACTGAGTCGAATCCGGATCAGAAAATCCTCAGACGCAAACTACATTCCTATTGACAGTTAACAATCAAAAACCCTTAACCTTCGTGGAGAGAGCCATGACAAAGGGTTTCCCGAAGATGCCGATGTAAAAACCTCTGGGGGCTTTTTTCCCCCCTTAGAGGCTTTTTTTCGTAACCTATAATAGCATGGTTCAGTGACGACGTTTTATCGAACCTCAAGCCGATATATTTTCTTTACAAGAAAAAAGGAGGAGTTAAAATGACGTTATCTAATGAGACCAAGAATAAAATGGCGGCATACCATTCGGGCCCGTTTGAAGATCTGACAATACAGGAGGCTTTGACAATCATCGCCGTCTACGCTGCTCAAATGGATCCTAAAAAATGCGAAGACGATGTTAAACGAATTGTAGCCACCGCCGAACGCTTTCCGGAGTTTGTCGCAAAAAAAGAAAGCATATTTTCCTTTGTAAATAAATTTATAAACTCGATGCAAGCGATCGACTCACAGAAAGCAGTGGAGATTGCAGCCAATGGATTAACTACGGAGCTGCGCAAAACAGCCTTTAAACTAGCAGCTGAGGTTGCATTGCCGGATAAGGTATTAACCGATAAAAAAAAGTCGGTTCTTGACAGCCTCGAATCCAAGCTGTCGATTAGCAGCGAATTTGCCCAAAAAACAATTGAAAAGTTTATCGCATGAAAGGGGTTGATAGAAATACAAAATTCCCTAACACAGGGGGTTATTTGATGGCGATATTTTCAAGATGACAAAATTGAGCTGCTGAAAATTACATATACTGTAAAACGTACCGTAAATGAGCCTCAATTTCATTTAGCTGCCATAAATCTTACCCTTGGACATCATCTAAATTTTTATGATATCCATATTAAAACCTACATTTACAGTAAGTTACGATATTGGCAAGAAATGTGAAAAAATAGAGGGTTTGATAAATTTGGGATTTCATCTACATATCCGTACTTCGGTGTAATTTGTGAAATTTTTTATTATTACAAGTTTTCATAGTAGTGGTTTTTTGGAAATATTCTCGATGTTTCGGTACTTGGTTGACAATTGGTTTTCTGACAAACTATCAGCTAAATCCAATACTTCCAACTAAGCACATTTTGTAAATCATTGGCTACATTCTTTCACGAATAGCATCTGTTCAATCAACTTACAGACAGGGAGAAAGCCCAATGCGTCTACAAGTGAGGGTATATTTGGCTGAGACCTTTTTAAACTTTTTGTGCGTTGGGATTATTATTTTGGGATGTGCGACTCCACAAATTTCTGTCAATAATATTCCCATCCAAGGCGCAGTTAACCACGTAATGGAGCCTGACAACAGTTCTAATACAGAAATCAACATTTTAATCGAGAAGGACTTTAAGGGCAATTTGCCGGATGATATCGAATCGATAACTGTCTATGGGCCCGAGGGGAAGCTGCCAATTACCAAAGATGACTTTATTTATTATCCGCAATATAGAGCTTTCTGGATCAGCATACCCGGTGCACCTTCAATTGGAACCTATACTTTCACGGTAACCAGCGGTAGCATAAGCGCTTCAGCGACAGATACTCAAACAGTTCTAACGAAAATTCCTATTCCAAACACCAGCACATTTTCACCGGCAGACGGGAGAACCCTCACCTGCATATCTCCTGTTTTTTCCTGGGATGCAGTTGCCGCTGAAATTCCAATGTTCTACCGGCTTGAGATCAATGACATGCAGGATAATCGTGTTTTCGCATCCAGCTATACTCAGAGTATGTATTCAATTCGGCCGCCTACTGATCAATTGAAAGCGGGGGCGACTTATCGTTGGCGGGTGCGGGCTGTTGATGGCGCCAACTGGATTACGCTGAATAATCGATCACATTCTCAATGGCTGCATTTTTCTGTTGGTCAAATCCAAAGTAAATGTGAATATAAATATCAGATTCCAACAGATACCGGAGATGGCTGGGAGACCTCTCCTTTAGATGAAGAAGGTGTTAATTCTGCTAAGATTGATGAATTGATTAAAAATATTCTTGAAGATAAATTCCCGAACACTCATAGTGTCTTGCTTGTTAAAAACGGCAAGCTCATCTTGGAAGAATATTTTTATGGGTATAATCGAGACGATTTACAATATCTTGCATCTGCTACAAAAAGCATCACCTCTATTTTAGTTGGTATTTCCCTGGATGAAGATATGCTCAAGAATGTGGATCAAGGCATATATAAATTATTCCCCGATTATCAGGGAAGTGATTGGATTGACAAAAAATATGAAATTACCGTCAGACACCTACTTAGCATGACTGCTGGTATAGAATGGGATGAAAACCGAGCTACAACTGACCCACGGCATGATTACTATGCAATGAGACGCGGTGGAGATTGGATAAGATATGTTTTCAATAAAAAGCTGGTAGCTCAACCAGGGCAAAAATTTAACTATAATGGTGGTCTCTCCGCTCTTTTAGGGGAAATTATAAGAAGGACTTCCGGATTAGATGCCGAAAAATTTTCTGAAAAGTATTTTTTTGATCCATTAGGAATATCGCATTACAGATGGTTGAAATACTATGACGGTTCTATCAATACAGGGGGAGGACTTCTATTAAAATCACGTGACATGGCTAAAATAGGTCAGTTGATGTTAAATGATGGAAAGTACAATGGCAAACAAATCGTTTCTGAAGAATGGATTACAGAATCAACCGATAACTATATAGTCCCTAAATCGTCACCTATGGGTTCAGGCTACGGCTATCAGTGGTGGCGGGGTGAAACAAATATAAATGGCCAAACAATAAAGACTTACTTTTAACTGGGGTTGGGTGGGCAGTTT
>PKTV01000453.1 GCA_002868985.1 Desulfobacteraceae bacterium
AAAAATTTATAAATGTCGGTCATTTCACTTTGGCTCCTTCTCCTGGAAAATTCTGGTTAAATCAATGACACTCAATTATAACCTAAGCTGAGCGTTTCAAATTTTTAAAATGGTTAATTTAACAATATTTTTAAGGTATTCTGACATTTTGAATTTCAATAATTTGAAACCCTGTGGGATTCCCAATTTCACCGCATCTACTGCGTCAGATGCCGTTCCGCATAGGCGACTATAGCGAAGCAACATCTCTCTTGTATCTGCGGCAAACTTGAAAATCGCTCAACTTAGGTATAAATTAAACGCATGCCTGTCAAGAATATGTTTTTAGTCTGTTACAAGGGGATAAAATTCCATGGATCTACAACATGATGAAACAATTATAAATGACGCCATTGATCTTGCTAAAGCCTGGCAAAACCGGGCCAATGAATTGTTGACGGCTGAAGAAAAAGGGATTGCCGAACAAATGATGCGGCTGTTGATTCATCCTTTGGACAAAGTCATTCTCACCAAAATGATTGATCAAAGCTTCAGATCCCACAACCCCAGCCGTGTTGCAGATCAAATCAACAGCTTGCTTAGAAAATATGGCGTACCCGATTTTTTTTCATCCGTGGACAAACTTCTGGTACAAATGTTTCTGGGATTGGGTCGTTACATCCCCAGCATTTCAGTTCCTAAAGTCATTGAAAAAATGCGCCATGACAGCAGTCGCGCCATTATTCCGGGCGAACCCGACGCCTTGTACGCACATTTACAGAAACGCAAAAAACAAGGTGTTCAGATGAACATCAATCATTTGGGAGAAGCCCTGCTTGGAGAAAAAGAAGCCCTTCAGCGTCTTGATACCTATATCGCCGATTTGAAAGATCCCGAGATTGAATGCATTTCGATAAAAATTTCTACCATCTACTCCCAAATCGAACCATTGGCATTTGAGCATACGGTCCAAATCTTAAAAGAACGGCTTTTTATGCTGTACGAGGCGGGTAGAGACAATCTTTATCGCCGAAACAACGGGTCAATGGTTCCGAAGCTGATAACCCTTGATATGGAAGAATACCGGGATCTGGAAATTACCGTTGCCGCGTTTAAGCAAACCCTGGAGCAGGATGCATTTAAAAATTATACGGCAGGTATTGCATTGCAGGCCTATTTGCCGGATTCATATGCCGTACAGCAATCACTTACGGCCTGGGCCAAAGCACGAATGTCAAATGGTGGCGCTCCCATTAGAATTCGCATCGTCAAAGGTGCCAACATGGAGATGGAAAAACTGGAATCAGCGATACGCAACTGGCCTTTGGCGCTATATGACAACAAGCTTGATGTGGATGCCAATTATAAAAAGATGATCGATTATGGTATGGCGCCGGATCATATTCGGGCGGTTCATCTGGGGATTGCCTCCCACAATCTGTTTGAGTTGGCGTATGCGTATCGGTTGGCGATGCAAAATAACGTTACCGGTTATTTTTCATTTGAAATGCTGGAGGGAATGGCAGATCACATACGCCGGGCCATTCAGGAAATACCCGGCGATATCATGCTGTACGCCCCGGTTGCTACGAAAGATCAGTTCATTAATGCCATTGCCTATCTGATCCGCCGGCTGGATGAAAATACAGAAGGGGAAAATTTTCTGCGGTATTCGTTTGATCTCAAAACAGATTCCAAAGAATGGGAGTTTTTGAAAAAACAATTTGTTGCTTCCTGTGAGCATAAAGATCTGGTCAGCAATACGCCGAACCGGATTCAGAACCGTCTCAAGGATTCGATCGCCTATAAAATGGGGACGTTTTATGAAAACGAATTTATCAACGAGCCGGATACAGACTGGTCTCTGGCTTCAAACCGTACATGGGCCGAAGCGATCCGAAAGAAATGGTTCAAACACGAACCCGATAAACCCGTTCACATCCCTTTGGTGATGATGGGGGGCGACATCTATAACGACCGGCCGAAGAGATCGTGCATGGATCATTCCAGGTTGCCGGAAGAAATCTGTGTGGCGTCCTATGTCGAGGCAATTGATACAGATGTAGACCATGCTTTGGCTGCGGCCAGGGAAGATCCGGATGGGTGGCGTTCCAAAAACATGAAACAGCGCCATGAAATTCTTTCCCGGGTGGCCATGGAACTCCGCAAGGCCAGGGGAGATCTTATCGGAGCTGCCGCCGCTGATACCGGAAAGATTTTTTCAGAAGCCGACGCTGAAGTTTCGGAGGCCGTTGATTTTGCCGAGTATTATCCGTTCTCTGCCAGGGTCTTTTCTGATTTGAAAAATGTCCAAACCCGCGGCAAAGGGGTAGGGTTGGTTATTTCCCCGTGGAATTTTCCCATTGCCATCCCCTGTGGTGGAATCATCGCATCTTTGGCAGCCGGAAACACGGTGATACTCAAACCCTCATCCGCTGCGGTCCTCACAGCGTGGCAGTTGTGTCACTGTTTTTGGGAAGCGGGTGTTTCCAAAAATGTTTTACAGTTTCTTCCTTGTTCCGGTTCGGCAACCGGTGCAAAACTTGCCGAACATCCGGATGTGGATTTCATTGTTATGACCGGCGGTACGGATACCGGGATGACCCTTTTGAAACAAAGGCCTTCTGTTTTTTTAACAGCGGAAACCGGAGGCAAAAATGCAACCATCGTTACTGCCATGGCGGATAGAGGCCAGGCCATCAAACATGTGCTTTGGTCGGCCTTTAGCAACTGCGGTCAAAAATGCAGTGCCACATCATTGCTGATTTTGGAAAAAGAAGTCTATGAGGATAACGCCTTCAAACGTCAACTGATCGATGCTGCCAATAGCTATGCCGTCGGTTCTTGCTGGAATTTTGAAAACAAAATGGGGCCATTGATTCAACCCCCAAAGGGTGATCTAAAGCGTGCCCTGACCAAACTCGAGCCGGGTGAATCCTGGGCGCTTGCACCCAAAAATATCGATAACACCCCCCATATGTGGACCCCGGGCATAAAATGGGGGGTGCAGCCTGGAAGCTTCACGCATCTCACCGAGTTTTTCGGCCCACTTTTAGGGGTGATGTG
>PKTV01000141.1 GCA_002868985.1 Desulfobacteraceae bacterium
ATCATTCCCAAACAGATAAAAATATTATCTCAAGTTTCACATCCAAAAAATTTCAGTAACTTTAATACCAGGTAGCAGGTCTTAAAAAATTTCGCATCAAATGCGTTTAAGTAATACCCGGTGTGAAACTTGAGAATATTTTTGTGTGCTGTTTTCAAAAAGGAGATGGTCATGGATGTGGTATTGCTTTCGCGACTTCAGTTTGCGACCGCCACCATGTTTCATTTTTTGTTTGTTCCCTTTACCCTTGGTTTGTCGTTTTTGGTGGCCTACATGGAAACCAGATACGTCAAGACCGGGGACGAAACCTACCTGCGCATGACAAAATTCTGGGGAAAGCTGTTCCTCATTAATTTTGCAATAGGGGTTGTTACAGGAATCACCCTTGAATTTCAGTTTGGAACCAACTGGTCCCGATACTCTGCTTATGTGGGTGATATTTTTGGCTCTCTTCTTGCCATTGAGGCCACCACTTCCTTTTTTCTGGAATCAACCCTCATCGGTGTTTGGATTTTCGGCTGGAAAAAACTCTCTAAAAAGGCTCACGCTGCTGTGATGTGGTTGATTGCTGTTGCATCAACCTTTTCGGCGGTCTGGATACTCATCGCCAATGCCTGGATGCAAAACCCGGTCGGATATACCATCCGGGACGGAAGGGCGGAACTGGTGGATTTTGTCGCTGTTTTGTTTCAAAAATATGCCATCTTTAAATTTATCCATACGGTCAGCGCCGCTTATGTGCTGAGCGCCTTTTTTGTCATGGGGGTCAGCGCCTATCATTTGTTAAAAAAACAAAACATCGACTTTTTTACGAGATCTTTCAAAACCGCTCTGGGATTCGGCATCATTTTTTCTTTTGTGGTGGTCATCATGGGTGACATTAACGGTGTCATCATTGCTGAAAAACAGCCCACGAAGCTCGCGGCAATGGAATCTTTGTGGGAAACCACGACCCGGGCGCCGGTTTATCTTTTTGCTCTTCCGGATGAAGAGAACGAAAGAAATAAAATTGAAATCGGTGCAATTCCCGGCATGCTCAGTTTTTTAGTGCGTCACGATATCAATGCAAAGATCAGAGGGTTGAAGGCCTTTCCCAAGGAAGAACGGCCTCCGGTGTTGATCACATCATTTGCCTTTAAAGGGATGGTCGGTCTGGGGTTTTATTTTATTCTCGCCACCATTCTCGGCTGGTGGAAACGAAACCGATTGGTGGACAGTCCTAAATATTTAAAGCTCATGCTGTTGTCCATTCCCCTGCCGTATATGGCCTGTGAACTGGGTTGGATTGTGGCCGAAGTGGGTCGTCAGCCATGGATCGTATATGGTTTGATGAAGACGTCTGATGCCGTCTCGCCCATCGCCACTTCTCAGGTGTTGACCACGCTGATTGGGTTTGTTTTGGTGTATGGTTTGTTGGGTGTCACCGGATTTTATTTGATTGCTAAAAACGCCTTGAAGAGCCCCGAGCTTGCCACCGACAACTAGCAATCCGAAAAACCCGGCGATATAAGAATACTGGAGGAGAAAATGGTTTTGCAAACGATATGGTTTTTCCTGTGGGGTCTCTTATGGGCGCTATTCTTCATGACGGACGGATTCGATTTGGGCATCGGAACGCTCTATCCATTTTTAGGCAAAACCGATCAGGACAAACGGATTATGATTAATGCACTGGGACCCTTGTGGGATGGAAATGAAGTGTGGCTGATTACCGCCGGCGGGGTCACTTTTGCAGCCTTTCCCCTGGTATATTCTGTTATGTTTTCGTCACTTTACTCAGCGTTGATGCTGATTTTATTTGCCCTTATTCTTCGGGGTGTTTCTTTTGAATTTCGCGGCAAGGTCGATCACCCCCGCTGGCGAAAGATCTGGGACACCTGCATTTTTGTTGGAAGCTTTGTGCCGGCACTCCTTTTTGGCGTTGCCTTTGCAAATATTTTCCAGGGCATTCCCATCGATCACAATGGGATCTACCATGGAACACTCTTTACACTTTTAAATCCATACGGTCTTTTGGGCGGCATTCTTTTTGTTCTCCTTTTTATGATTCACGGTGCGTTGTGGATTTCCATAAAATCAGAAGGGGATCTCCAAGAAAGGGCTATTTCCACTGCCAAAAAACTTTGGCCTGTTCTTCTTGGAGTGGTGGTTATTTTTTTAATTGCCAGCAAGTTTTCCACCCGCCTGTTTGACAACTATATTGAACATCCCGCATTTTTTATCGTCATACTGATAACGGTTCTCGCGTTTTTGAGTGTCAGATTTTTCCTTGTAAGGAAAACGTTTTTCAAAGCCTGGTTTGCTTCGGCACTGACCATTGTAGGAACTACGTTTTTCGGCGTGATCGGGCTTTTCCCGAACCTGTTTCCTTCCAGTCTGAATCCCAGGTACAGCCTTACCGCATACAATGCCTCTTCAAGTCCTTTAACATTGAAAATCATGCTGATTGTCGTTATAATTTTTATTCCTCTTGTCATCGGCTATCAGATTTGGGCATATAACCTTTTTAAGGGCAAAGTCACCCAAGCGGATCTTGCCCATGATGAAGCCTATTAGGTATTCGCAGTTTAATTGTTATGAAAGTAACGCTTATGAAATCAAAAATTGTTGTGTTGTGTGTCGTGTCCATGCTTCTTTACGGCGGCGTCATCGTTGCCGGTGTTGAAAAGAAAGGCCCGGAACAAATAACCCTTGACGGCGGTCAAAGAGGCGTGGTTGGTTTCCCCCATCGACAACATCAAACGACGCTGGGCGACTGTAACATCTGTCATAATATATTTCCTCAGAAGTTGGGCGTCATCAAGGATTTGAAAAACCAGGGCAGACTGGCGAAAAAACGGGTCATGGATCATTGCAGGGGGTGCCACCGCAATCGGGTCAAGCAGGGCCAAAAGGCCGGCCCGACCTCCTGTCAGAAATGTCATTCAAAATAAAAGAGGTTAAGCTGATGATGATTCTTGGATTTCAAGGAAGTCCCCGAAAAAAAGGCAACACCAACTATCTATTGTCCGTCTTCATGGATGAGGCCGAGACTTTAGGTGC
>PKTV01000546.1 GCA_002868985.1 Desulfobacteraceae bacterium
AAACAAAGATTTATGGTTTATCGACAGTCTCTGCCAAAACAACAACCAGAAGCTAGCTCATGCTGGTTACATATATCATAAAAATCAAAAGAGCAAATTCTCGAAAAAGGATTTGCCTATACTGAAAAACGATATCACAAATTATTTAGAGCCTCAAAAACCTGTTAGATATTGCAGTAACATGAAATCAGGGTTAAGTGCATAGACGTTGGAGATTCCTCCGGCGCCAAATAGCAATATGACAGATACCGCAAACCCCAATGTGTTTCTTGTGTGTCTATTGATCGGTCCTGTGAGTTCGGAATAACTCATAGAAATACAAATTGACCATACTCATTGCCATTATGAACAGGAGCATAGGCAGCAATATATTGCCCTTTAATTTTACAACATTCTAAAATTATAAGTAGTCTATATCCGGCCAGTCCAAAGGAATGAAAACAAAAACCCTGTTAGATAGTGGCATCCTAATAGGATTTAAAGGAAGGAGGTGTGAATCAAGCCAAGAAGGAAATCTTGACTCCTTCGATTTAAGTAAGAGCAACTTGTTGTGATATATTCAATTCCAGGTAGGCAGGTGATGATGTGATATTCATTTCCTGATCTGAAAACTGTTCCTCTTTAATCTATCATAATAGAAATCAGAACTTTCCCGACTCTAATTTTTTGCAAAGAAATTCCACCTGTTTCTGCAATGGACTGTTTTTCTTTATTCCCCGCTCGACGATACCGATGGAATGGAGGGCTGTGGCATGATATCTGTTAAAGCTCTTCCCTATTACCTGGAGGTGAGCATCCGTATATTTGCGGGAAAGGTAAATCGCTATCTGCCGTGGTCGAACGATGGGTTGCTTTCGTGAGTTTGAGACAATGTCCTTGATGGAAATACTGTAATGTTTGCAAACCAGTTTCTTGATAGCATCTATAGTGACATTCTTCCGCTGGTGAACGATATGTTTTGTGACACTTTGAGCAAGCTCAAGGTCAATGGGTTCTCCCAAAAGCAGTGATTTTGAAGCAACCCCTATGAGGCCGCTTTCAAGCTGTCTCACATCCTCTGTGAGCTCACTGGCCAGGTACTGGATCACTTCCTCGGGGACATCGTAACCTTTAAACGTTGCTTTTTTCTGCAGTATCCTTACCCTTGTCCTGAAATCAGGGGGATTAATGTTTGAAATGAGGCCGCATGAGAGGCGTGATCTTAATTTGTCGTCGATTTTAGGAATGTCTCCCGGAAGATAGCAACTTGAAAAGATTATTTTTTTGCCAGCCTCAAACAGTGTGTCGAGGGCAAACGCAAGCTCGACCTGGGTGCGATCCTTATTCCTGAGATAATGGACGTCTTCGAGCAGCAGTACGTCACATTGATTTCTGTATTTCTCCTTGAACGAATTTATGGAGCCATGCTGAAAAGCATCGACCATTTCATTGCTAAAGTCCTCTGCGGTCATATAATAGACACGGTCTGAGGGATTTTCGGACAGGATGTGGTGTCCGACGGCCTGGGTGAGGTGGCTTTTTCCCAACCCTGTCTTTGACAGTAAGAACAAACAATTTTGGGAAGCATTCTTTCGAGAAGCCATTGACAGGGAAGCTGAATAGGCAAAGTCGTTATTTTCTCCGACCACAAAATGATCAAAAGTGAAATCCTTTTTCAAAAGACGACCATTACGCGGACACACATTTATATTGGGAAGCAGAAGTTGAGGGTCTTCATATGCTTTCGGTTTTGGGAGGGCATTTTTTGCGGAGATCTCGATGGAGAGCTGGCATTCTTTTCCCAGAACACTCTTTATTTCGGACTCTATCAGGGAACCATAAATCTCAAGAACCCGCTTCCTGGAAAAAAAGTTAGGTGAATATAAAACAATGCGGTTTTCATCACACCTTGCCAGTTGCAGAGGCTCAATCCACATCCTGAACGTGTGAGCAGGAATTCCTGCTTTGATAGAAACTTTTGCCTCGTCCCAAATTTTCTTCATATCCGTTAATGTTTGTTATTTTAAAAAAACAGATTTATCTGCTTTTTTATAGGGAGTGAATAGAGGAGAACCAACTAAATCTAACCATATTGGGGCATTATCACAGGTTGTCAGAAAACCGGCTCAATACCGAATCAGGTTGAAGCTTATTTAGCGAACTATTTTATTTATGTCAATCCCGATAATTCTGGTTTTTCATTTTTCTATTAACATATTGCAGAGGAATTATATATTATTGTATTAACAGTATTTAATTTCTTTTAAAAACCAAACGTTCTGAAATTCGAGCTTTTCTGAACGCTATATTTCCACAGGCATTTCAGTCATATCCAGACCTGTGGATAAGTTATTAACAATTGTGTCATCTTCCATATTCTCCGAATTACGTTTAATATCTGCTAATTTCGAAAAATATTTATCAGATTATTGTCATATTAGGATTGAGAGTGAAGTCAAGGCCTTTGGTATTGAATAATTTGTGCCATTACCGGAATGTAGATTTTTAATCTTTGTTCCAAACCTTCGATAGAAGTTTGAACATGATGGGATTAAAAAGATTTGCATAATAATCAAGACCCTGGATTTTCAGTCTTTATCGTTTTGAACATTTTGCAAATTGTTAATTTTGTCAATAATTAACACAAGCAATTAAAATTGAATAAATATGGCTGAGGATTTTTGTTGATAACTTGTTAATAACTATCTCAGCTTAAGGGCAAATCCTTTTTTTAGGGGTTTGCCTTTTTGTAATTTTGTAAGAAATAGGGTATATGTACTGAATGAGACTCGGCTTCAAGTTGTACTTATGGCAAGTAAAGGTTTTGACAATACCGTTTTTTGTAAGATACTCTTAATAGATCACAACAAATGCCAGAACTAAGATATGGAATGGATATCACATCATCATCAGCCACCTCTGAATTTAACTGCTGGTAAAACAGTCATGTTCGGAACGATACCCGTAAAACTGCAACTTGAGATAAACTACTACGTTCAACAGTCCGACGCCTTCGGCCCGGAGCAGCATTCTGTTCAGACATGTTCATGCCCCGAGTTCTTT
>PKTV01000547.1 GCA_002868985.1 Desulfobacteraceae bacterium
GAATCACGCCATTGTTCATACATATCCTTTGCAGGTTCCTGAGGCTCCGGTCATCCGGCAGCATCTTGGAAAGCATGTCGAGGGTCTGTACAATAGCATCAGACAATTAGAAAAAGTGTAACGCCATAGTTTCAAAATAAAATGGTGTTTAACGCTTTGAAACCCTGCTTTTTTATTGACAAGCTTCGATATTAATTTTATATGACTCCTTTGTGAGTCTTGACCTTTATACAAAGAAGTATTGAATGATAACATCTAAAAAAAAAATGAAAAAATTGAGAGGAGGTGATTGTTGCTGCCCTAAAAGGGGACGGTGATTTTTTTTAGTCAGATAGGTTAATTTTCAATTAGAATGGAGGTAATACAATGGCAAAACATGAAACCCCTTTGCTGGACCAGCTTGAAAGCGGGCCATGGCCGAGTTTCGTGTCCGATCTAAAACAGGAGGCCGAATCAAGGTCAAAGAATGAAAAAGGTCTGGATTACCAGATTCCTGTTGATGTGTGTGAAGATCTTCTGGGTGTGCTCGAACTGTCATTCAAACACGGGAGAACCCACTGGAAGCATGGTGGAATCGTCGGCGTGTTCGGTTATGGCGGTGGTGTTATCGGCAGATATTGTGACCAGCCCGAGATGTTCCCGGGTGTCGCTCATTTTCACACCATGCGAGTCAACCAGCCGGCCGGCAAATTTTATACCGCTGAATATCTCAGACAAATTTGTGACATCTGGGAACTTCGCGGCAGCGGCATCACCAACATGCACGGGTCCACCGGTGATATCATCCTTTTGGGTACGACGACGCCCCAGCTTGAAGAGATTTTTTGGACACTCACTCATGATATGAACCAGGATCTGGGCGGCTCCGGATCAAACCTGAGAACCCCTTCCGACTGTGTGGGACAAGCTCGCTGTGAATGGGCTTGCTTCGATACCCAGGCGCTTTGTCATGATCTTACCCTGGAGTATCAGGATGAGCTTCATCGGCCGGCATTCCCATACAAGTTCAAATTTAAATTTGACGGGTGTCCCAACTGCTGCGTGGCATCCATCGCACGTGCGGACATTTCTTTTGTCGGTACCTGGCGAGACAATATCCGAATTGATCAGGAAGCGGTCAAGGCCTATGTGGGCGGAGAGCTTCCACCCAATGGCGGATCTCATGCCGGGCGCGACTGGGGCCCGTTTGACATAGAGAAAGAGGTGATCGGCCTTTGCCCCACCAATTGTATGTGGATGGAGGGTGGAGAACTGAAAATAGATGATCGTGAGTGCACAAGATGCATGCACTGCATCAATGTCATGCCAAGAGCCTTAAGGGTCGGTGAAGACCAAGGTTGTTCAATGCTGGTCGGTGCAAAAGCACCGATTCTTGACGGCGCTCAGATGGGTTCCCTTTTGGTTCCGTTTATCAAAGTGGAAGAGCCTTACGACGAGATCAAGGAAGTTATTGAAAGCATCTGGGACTATTGGATGGAAGAAGGAAAGAACCGCGAACGGCTTGGCGAACTCATGAAACGGCAAGGCTTCCAGAAATTGCTCGAGATGACGAATATTAAGCCTGTACCCCAGCATGTTCAGGAACCGCGTCACAATCCGTACATCTTCTGGAAAGAAGACGAAGTCGAAGGCGGATTTGACCGTGATGTTAACGAATTCAGAAAACACCATCTAAGATAGGGGGGGTATTGACTATGGCATTTATATCCTCAGGTTACAATCCTGACAAGCCAATGGCAAACAGAATAACTGACATCGGTCCGAGAAAATTCGATGAATTTTATCCGCCGGTGATTAAGAATAACAAGGGCAAATGGCTCTATCACGAGATACTGGAACCAGGCGTTTTGGTTCATGTTTCGGAGACCGGCGATGAAGTCTATTCGGTAAGAGTCGGCGGGGCACGCTTGATGTCCGTTTCCCTTATCCGTGAAATTTGTGACATTGCCGACAAGCATTGTGACGGATATTTGCGGTTCACCACCCGTAACAATATTGAGTTCATGGTGGACAGCAAAGACAAGCTTGAGCCGTTAAAACAAGATCTTGCAAGCCGCAAGTTTGGCGGTGGAAGTTTTAAATTCCCCATCGGCGGTACCGGCGCCGGTGTCACTAATATTGTACACACCCAGGGATGGATTCACTGCCACACACCGGCCACCGACGCTTCGGGTCCGGTAAAGGCCACCATGGATGTGCTGTTTGATGATTTTCAGAATATGCGGCTTCCGGCTCAGCTTCGCGTATCCCTGGCATGTTGTTTGAACATGTGCGGTGCGGTCCATTGTTCGGATATCGCCATTTTGGGGTATCATCGTAAGCCGCCCATGCTGGAGCATGAATACCTGGACAAGATGTGTGAAATTCCCTTGGCCATCGCTTCATGCCCAACGGCAGCCATCAAGCCGACTAAGGTCGAACTTCCTGACGGAACCAAGGTGAACAGTGTTAAAGTCAATGAACCCAGGTGTATGTTCTGCGGCAACTGCTACACCATGTGTCCGGCAATGCCGCTGGCTGATGATGTGGGTGACGGTATCGTGATTATGGCCGGTGGCAAGGTATCCAACCGTATTACCGCGCCAAAGTTTTCAAAAGTGGTCGTTGCGTTTCTGCCCAATAATGCACCACGATGGCCGGAAACCACCGATTGTATCAAGAAAATCGTCGAAGCCTATTCAGCCGGCGCCAATAAATATTAACGTGTTGGTGAGTGGGCGGAAAGGATTGGATGGGAGAGATTCTTTGAAAAGTGTGAACTTGAGTTCACCCATCACCTTATCGATGATTTCCGTGATCCGGCATATTATACCTGGCGCCAGACCACACAATTTAAATTCTAATCGTTAATACAACAAGGGGGTACAATATGTGCCCCCTTAATAAAAAGAGGCTCAATCAATGGATTACGAAGAGGCAAAAGAAACAATCGTATCAGGGCTGCAAAAGAAAAAAAGTAAAACCAAGTTTTACTTTAATGATTTGGCAAAAATGCTCGGTTTAAAACCCAGAGCTGCCAAAAAGCTGATTAACCAGATGGTA
>PKTV01000281.1 GCA_002868985.1 Desulfobacteraceae bacterium
AAATACTTCTAAACAATTTGTTTTAATCGTTCTTTTGCTGATCGCTTTTCAAGCACTGTCAAACACCCGAATCTTTGCTGGAAGTCCCGCTTCCATCCTCATCAAAAACCACCTGAAAAATAAAATCGAACTTGAATCAACCCAAAAAAGTTTTCGCTGCCGTGGAGAGTTGATCTGCGGGCTTTCACAAATTCCGCTTTTTTACCAACGCCGAGGGTTTTTCCCTGCTTGGTGTTCAGACAAGGGTATCTTACCTCAAGCAGAATCTCTCATCACAGAGATCAAAGGAGCTCACGGCGAGGGCCTGAGACCTGATGACTATCACCTTGCCAACATTCTATCATTAGTAGAAAAGATCCAAAACAAACAGGCCCTGGAAAACACGGTCAATCCTGAATTGTGGGCGGATCTTGATTTGCTTTTAACCGATGCCTTTATGCTATATGCGTCGCATTTACTTGCCGGCCGTGTAAATCCGGAAACTGTCCATACCGATTGGACGGTATCGAGCCCAACGGCCGACCTGACAAATATTCTTGAATCCGCACTAAATACGAATCAAATAAAAAAAGCGTTGATGGATTTTCGTCCTAATTATCCCGGATATTCAGGGCTCAAGACATATTTAGCGCATTACAGGAATATTGCAAAAGAGGTTCCCGAATTACCTCTATTGATCGGAACCCATTTGAAAAAAGGTGATAAAGGACCATCTGTTGAAAGTCTGCGTGAACGTTTGATCATTCTTGGAGATTTTTACGCTGACAATAAAGATCAGGCTGATATTTTTGATCAAACCATTGAAGAAGCCGTTCTCAGATACCAGAAACGGCATGGATTAATACAAGACGGTATCCTTGGACCGCTCACATTGAACATGTTAAACACATCCCTTCAAAAAAGGATTCGTCAGATAGAACTTAACATGGAACGCTGGCGCTGGGTCCCCCGCAAAATTGGAAATCGATACCTTATTGTGAACATTGCCGACTATAAACTGTGGGTAACTGAAAATCACCGCCGTGTGCTTGACATGCGTGTTGTTGTGGGAAGACCTTATCGTCGCACGCCGGTTTTTAGCGCAAAAATGACCTTCATGGTGATCAATCCATACTGGAATATTCCGCAAAGCCTTGCCATCAAAGATGTTCTTCCAAAAATTCAGCAAAATATCCACTATATTGAGCAACAGAAAATTAAGATTTTCAAAGATTGGAGTGAAAATGCGGTGGAAATAGATCCGGAAACCATCGCCTGGAATAAGATCGATCCCGGAAACTTTACTTACAAACTTCGCCAGGACCCAGGGCCAAGAAATGTGCTGGGTCAAATGAAATTTATATTTCCAAATAAGTTCGCGGTATATCTTCATGATACGCCCAATCGTTCACTCTTTAAAAAAAATAATCGTGATTTTAGTTCGGGGTGTATTCGAGTGGAAGAACCCTTCAGCCTTGCCGCCTATCTTTTGCAGGATGATCCGAGTTGGACACGGGAAAGGTTAATGGAAACCATTGAAAACAAAACACCTCAGATTGTCGGATTCAAAAGACCCATTACGGTTCATTTACAATACTGGACGGCATGGGTGGACGAAACCGGCAGACTGAACTTTCGCCATGATATTTACGACCGTGACAGGCCGCTGGATCGCGCTTTGAAAGAGCGACGCCCCGAGGCTTAGCGTAATTTATCTTATACTGGATTTAAGATCGAATGGATTTTGATATCGGAAATAAGTTTACCAGTGTCGAACAAAACCTGTGTCCACATGTACAAAATCGGATTTCCGGTAATACCCAACTCCTCCGGCTTTTAACTTCATACAGACGTTCCGCAACCGTCTCGTATCGTAGCCCGGGATCCGGATGTCGACGGCTTCACCTTGCGTGTGTAAACTTTGCTTGGCAACATATTTGCTTCTTTTTCGCAGAATGGCGTTTGTTTCAGGAGAACGATATCCGGAAACAATGTGGAACCGGACCGGCTGGTCAAGGGTCATCGAAATGGAATGAAGAAGATTCAGCAGTCCTTTATGGATGTGTCTAACTTCCTCTGTGCGATGATCACGGAGGATATGGTCAATTTTTGTCAGTGACTTTGACGAATATTGGCCATGGGCGTAATAACACACATCAAGACTTTCACGGGTGTGCGTGTTGTACAAGGACAGCATACGTTTTGATCACAACAACTGATCAATGGAGGCCATGGCCGATACGGGGAATGCGCTGCACAAAGCCGCTTGCGCCCCGATTTTTAAAAAACGTCGTCGATCTATCGAAAAATTCAAAGTTTTATTTCTGCTCCTAAAAAATTTGCTTGTCTATTAAAACAAGCATGATATAAATTCAACTCTTTTTTTCCAGAACCCAAAATACGCACAAAATATGCCAGCCTGAATGAAGATTTGAAAATCATCCCGGATCACGGTTAAATCCGTTCTGAACGAATCGTAAAAACGGATCGGCGGCGTTAACGTATGTTATTGTTTTATCTTCTTCTCTCTGTACTGAAGATAAGAATTGCGCATTGCAACGTAAGGGTCAACGGATGCTTCTTTTAATGCCTCATACTCACCGATATGAAAAGAGGTTCGGTTAATGAGGTTAAAACCCCTGACAGCCAATTGCGCCTCAAAAGGATCAATATAAGCGATTGGATTTAAATATGCGTCACCTAACGATCCTATAAAATCACGCAGTGTTGAAGGCCCCCAAATCGGCCATACAAGAAAAAATCCATTGCCGATGCCATATTTAGCGAATGTCTGGCCAAGATCTTCATCATCGGAAATATTAAGTAAAGGATATTGACTTGCCGGATCTCCTAATCCAAGGACACCGATGGTGGTGTTTACAACAAACCTGGTGAATTCAGACGCGGCAGCATTTCCTTTGCCCTGAAGAATGCAGTTGACAAATCGCATCGGCATCATCAGGTTATAGAAAAAATTGCTCACGCCGGTCCTGAAAATATCCGGAGTAATCGCCGTGTACCCTTTTGTCAAAGGCTTGAGCACCCAGAAATAAAGCTTGT
>PKTV01000296.1 GCA_002868985.1 Desulfobacteraceae bacterium
AGCAGAAGAGTAATTCCAGTGGCAAAGAGAATGCCGAACCCGAGATTGAAACCATCCAGGATCTTTTGGGTCACAACTGGATCACGACCACCCAAAAATATTGTAAACTATCGAATTTGAAGGTTCAAAGAGATTACTTCAAGGCAATGAGGCGTGTCCAGCAGCGTTATGTTCAAGGCGCTACAAATCCGATGCTTGATTATGGATAAGGGGAGAAAGAGAAATTATGCTTGACATTCACAGAAATATAAGTCAGTAAAATAGGGCATAACCAACCAATAATAATAGAAAAATCAGATCTCATTACGCTTTACTGCAATCTATGAGTCCTTTTTTATTTGCCATTTATTTCAACACCCAACACTATACCCAACACGTTCGATAAGAATCAGAGTAAATACGAAAAATTATTTGTATGATTTTATCGTCATAGCCAATCAAAATAACCTTTCAGCAAAACATTTCAGCCTGCCTTTATCCATTCGTTGGTTTTGGTATAGAGCAGCCTTTCAAGCACTTACTTCCTCGAGAATTTTTTAGATTATGAAATGAATTTCACAGAAATTGGTAAATATATTCATATTATTTGGTATAATTAATTATTTTCAACAGCATATCTGTCTAATATTATAAGATATATATTTAGATAGAGAAATTGAGCACAGGTTTAGTCAAAGACATGGAAATCATAATATCCGGTATAGCGAGCATATTAAGAAAGATCTTTAAACTTACCAGTTGGTATAGTTGAGAAGCTCAGTGTTAGAATGTTATGCATAGGATAATCTTGTTTTAATCAGAATTGTTTGTTATCCAAAGCCTGTCTAATCAGCGGACATGTGTCAAAAAAAGAGCTCCCCGGCAAAGCCGGGAGGCTCGCATAAAACAGCCAGTAAGAGCACTTGAATTGACTTTTCATGATTTTTACAATATTTTGGCAGATAATCCCGCCATTCATTTGGAGTATACCGAACTGTTCAAATAGAAGTGATGATTAATATGGATAAAAAATTAAAGATATCTTTATCGATAATACTTGGAGGATACATATCCAGCTTAGGATTTTATTTCACCTGGTATTGGGCAAGAGGGTATTACTTATTTAACGAAATGCGTCACAGTGGTACTTATCTTTTAGAAATTGCTGCAGTTGTGTTTGCTATAACTGTAATATATTTTTTTTCCTTGTTATTGATTTTGTATACCAGATCACTTCAAAAGTTCTGGACATCCTTTTCCCTTGTATCAATAGTGACATTATTGACCTTCTTTTTAATCCCATCTAGCTATTATGCAAGTTATCACTTTGAAAGAGCTAAAGAAAAATTGCGGATTGAAAGAGCTAAAGAAAAAATACGAACAGAAAATGAAAGTATGAAAGAAATCGAAGCCAAAGTAAATGAAGCAATTAAAAAAAATGATGATTTTGAAAAATCTATTACAGAACTTCAAGCAAAGTTGGAATATGAGAGTAAAGAAAATGATAAATTGAGAAAACAGTTAAACGAAACAATCAGAAAAACGAAATCTTTAGAAGAAGAACACAAAATAAAAGGAGATCTTGTTGTACAAACGAAATCAAACGAGGATTTTTCTAAGATAAAAACAAATTCAGAGGTGGGTAACACCGATTCAGTTACAAAACATCAGGATATCATCTTCAAGCTCCAGATTATTTCTTCAAGTACTCGTCTTGCAACAAATTCCCCACAATTTAATGGGCTAAAAAATGTATGGGAATATAGAGAAGGCGGCCTATACAAGTATACTGTAGGAAACGAAAAAGATTTAAAATCAGCATCTGCGTTACAGTCGGAATTTCGAAGTAAGGGTTTCAGAGGGGCTTTTGTAGTTGCTTTCAAAAATGGAAAAAGAATGCCGGTGAGAGAAGCGCAGAGGTTTTTGAATTAATCAGTATACGAATAGCCATCATAGAAAGTGCTTGATTTGGCAACCCTCTAATTATGTGTCCTGAACGATACTTGATTTGACAAAGGTCAGATCCTTCTTGTGGCATATGTCGGCGGAGATACTGTCGCCATCTGTCGACAAAAAGAAAAAACTACACAGCAGCAAAATGCCTCGCTGAAAGGGTTTAGATTCAAAGCTGATATTGTTGCGGGAACGCAATTTTCGATGCTTAAATTGAATCTTATGAGACACTGCAGACACCGACTGGAATCCAAAGACTGGGGGACAGATCAAAATCAAGCCAAAGAAGCAGTGCATTTTGTAAATGCGGTTCCAAGGGGACGAATGTTAACGGCTGGGCCTAAAATCGACATCAGACAAAGGACTGAAATATGAGCGAGGAAAAGAAAAACAGTGAGACATCCGCCCCGGTCGACGGCACCCAGCCTTACGTGCCTTATGAAACCCCTCAAAGGGATGCATGGTATACGGCCTTTTTTATTGAAAATCACATGGACTATTTCGCTTATCCCGAAAACGTGGCAACTCCCGATCAAGTTCGGTTCATGGTCTACACCGAAAATGAAGAGCGGTACTATCCATGTTCCGATCGGATGTTTAACGCCATCATGAATCGAAATCAGTCCGATTTTCTCCAAAGCAAATATGCCCAAATGCTGGGCCGGGTTCTAAGCCTGATTCATCGACTAATCGATGATCCGTGGGAAAGGGACTATCTTGATGCCCTGATTCGAATCAAATTCGAACATGAGACGCGCGATGAAATTATGATTCCGTCGCGGGTGGAAAAGCGTCTGATCAAGATATTTCTCAACCGAACCCAAATCGAAGATCCCTATTTCTGCGAAAAGGGAATGAGAAACCTTCGGGCTGCCGCCGCTTTGGATTCGACGGCCTGTAGAAACGCTCTGAACAAGTTAGAAACCGAAGAACTCGGTGACACGCATCGAACCCTGACCGAAACCCGGGAAATTCTCCGTTTCATTGAGCTGAAACGGCTGCTCGCCTTGACGGTGGAAACGTCGCTCTGGATCGACGATAACTCCGTCCAGTTAAGCGAATCAGACTATTTTCGAATTTTAAAACGCCCGGTGACAGGCGA
>PKTV01000295.1 GCA_002868985.1 Desulfobacteraceae bacterium
AAATTGAGGCGAAACCACCCCCGCGGTATGCACAGAAAATTGTGCATCACTGCACAAAAAGCTGTGCACTCCATAATCCCCTAAAAACCAAATAGCCATAATATCAAATGGTTGATTTCTGGTATGCTTGTTGCGATATAAATTTGGTTAAATTAATTCCGGTCAACTGTCCCCTAAAAGGGGTGACTTAAATGGTGATCTCAAAAGGATCTTTTTCTGAATACTTTTCACCGCTGAGACACGGAGGACGCAGAGAAAATTTAGATTTTCTGTTTGCCGCCGACCCCGCTTGATGCGGAATAAGTGCGCAGTGAAAGATATCCAGGCTGTGTGTAGATGATATTACAAAACAACTACATAGTGATATATAACTCCACCTGCGCACATACCACCATGTGGCATCACAATTTAAGGGTTTATAATATCTTGAAATCATTTTAAATATGTGTTATTTGGAGATAATAATTTTCTTCGAATCTTACTGGACTCTCCTTGTACCTGTTTAGTCAAACCTAAATTGAGGCTATCATCTATGCGACTGCTTCACACCTGAACATACATCCCTATTCATACATAGCAGGAGGAAGGCATGAAAATATTAATTGCTGAAGATGATTTTGTATCAAGGAAAATTTTAAACACGCAACTGACCCCTCTCGGTAAAGTTGATTGTGCCGCAAATGGCAACGAGGTTTTTATTGCCGTTAAAATGGCCTTTGAGGAGAATCAGCCCTATGATTTGATCTGTCTGGACATCATGATGCCTGAGGTTGACGGAATTATGGCGCTGAAAAAGATCAGACAGTTGGAAGCTCAAAAAGGGTTAAGTCCGGAAACGAGATCTAAGATAATTATGATCACAGCATTATCCGACAAAAACCATGTCATGGCCGCGGCCCAGGCAAATTGTGACGGTTTTCTTGTAAAGCCGATAGAGAAGAAACGTCTGTTTGATGAAATTCGTAAGCATGGATTTGATATTCCGGAATAGTGTTGATCCCTGGCACTTGAGCCCTGAACCCTGAACCCTGGAAAATGGATCTAAAAATATGAGGCCACATATTGTGACAGCCAAGCTAAGGACTACAACGATTTTTTTATATATAAGCCGGATTGACAGACACCTTTAAATACAAAATTTGTTTATTTTTTACGGTAAGTTATTTCCGTAAAAATATTTTATTACCTCTGATTTAGTTATCAAAAAGTGATATTTTCCCCATTTCACTTAGGTCACCTAATACATGATCGGTGAATGATATGAGACAGAACAACAAACGGGAGGCACTCACTCAATATACAGAGTTTGCATTTTCGGAATTGAGTAAAGCCAAAAAAAAGCAGAGCTCAACCTTCCTAAGTGTGGTTACAACCAGAAACGAATACCTTAGGGAAAGAATCAAACAGATTGAGCAACACGAAGCGTTCTGCCAGCTCGCAAAAGAAACACGGTCTGCTTACGGAAATGGCTATCATGAATATGGTAGTGAAAAATCAAGGAGTCACCAGGAAATATGGGCAGGTGCTCTGCGGAACTTCTTCAGACGATCTGAGTTTTACCTAAATTGCTTTGAAAGAATACCTTATGATCCAGAAGAAATCTTCGATCTATATTATCAGTCATTTTCGAGAAAGGAGATGCAAATCACTTACCTGGCAACGATAGCGAGCGTAGAACTTGATTTCGAAAAAGGGGCTCTCAGGTTTGAAGACTTTTCTATCAGGCGGTTTTCTGAAGAGGACAAAAAGAGGTGGCAGGCGAACAACAGGGTTAATGAGGTTTTTTATCCGAGAGCTGCGATTGATTTGGAAGATGCGTTAGAGACGAGGCTTATTGCCGACTATTCCTTTTTAGAAAAGGTTGTATCCTCGCCTATCCCTCGACTTGTGAAGGATAATGATTATTTCTCTTGGCCAGAGATGGAACAACATCAAGTCGTATTTTCCAATCACTCTGAGCTTGAGGATGTATTGAAGAAATTGGTTCTTTTTGACTGGGAAAGCCAGTTTTTCGACAGTGGTATTGGATTCGATGTCCCAGCCCTCTTTAAGTTGGATGATAACCTGCTGGGTCATCCAAGCTTCGCTCCAGACCTCTCGATATTGACTACTGAACCAGATATTTGGATTGATCCACAATCAGGCGAAGAAATTGAGAGGGAAAAAGTCCCTTTCCTTTTTTATCATACATCGAAAGAAACAGATGAATTGAGATTATTTTTAGAATCCATAGGGGGAATTCTTGCTTCACTGAAAAGAAAGGGGCGTGGTTGGGAGTTCATCGAGGTTGCTCTCGGATTTTTACTTAAAGCGTTTTTCTCGAAAGGGGTTGAACAGTTATTGTGGCACATAACTGTGATTGAGTCACTCCTTGGTGAAAATGTTGTCGGATTGACCGACAAACTTGCTGAAAGATTGTCCCGAATATGGGGTGAGGGTTCAACCGGTACATGTTTTAGAGAACTTTATGACTACAGATGCAATCTTGTACATGGAAATGAGGAAGTTCTGAACAATAAGATTAATGAAGACCAGCTAAAGGAGGCTAGGAATTTGGCAAGGGGAACCCTTTCCTGGTTTATCAATTACCTGTGCCATCTTCTAAACTCGAATAAGTCCCCAAAAAGGTCGAAGGTTTTGAAAGTCATTGACGGTGATATTTCAGGTAACGTTTATCTCCAGAGTGTTGCCGATTGCCTACCACCAGAGTTTCCGGTTGTTCGGAAGTGGCTCTGCCTTCGAAAAGACTATGTGTAACTACTTGGCAATGATGGCAAAACTTAAGTATAAACGAGCATTGTCGAACTCTAAAAGTGGTACTGATCAGAAAGCAATTATGATCGTAACACCGAACCTCTTTTTGCACTGGACGCCAAAAGCAGGCGCCAGTGAAAAGGGCGTTAGTGTTTTAAAAGGTGGTCGCAAATTGCGACATCAAGTTCGGGTTGGGGTGGTCGACGGGCCGGCGGAAGCCACCTTTGATTTTAACCGATAATGCATGTTCTACCCAAAAGAAATGATAATGAAAAAATGC
>PKTV01000147.1 GCA_002868985.1 Desulfobacteraceae bacterium
CCGGCCGATGCGCCGGAAACAGCACAGGCATGGCGTCAGGCCATCAAAACAACCACCGGCCCGATTTCGCTGATTCTAAGCCGCCAAAAGCTTCCGGTATTAACATCCAACGCTATAAAAGACGGTTTGACCAAAGGGGCTTATGTGCTGGCGGATTGTGACGGCAAGCCTGACATTATACTGATCGGTACGGGATCCGAGGTCCATATCATTCTTGAAGCCAAGGAACGTCTGCTTGAAGAAGGTGTTGCCGCGCGAGTTGTGAGTATGCCCAGCTGGGAACTTTTTGAAAAGACATCTCAAGATTACAAAGATCGCGTGCTTTTGCCGGATGTCCAAACGCGTTTGGCCGTGGAGGCCGGTTCTCCAATGGGATGGTGTCGATATGTTGGAAACAGCGGCGCTGTCATCGGTATAAACGGTTTTGGTGCTTCGGCACCGGGTGGCATTGTGATGGAAAAATACGGATTTACACCGCACCATGTCGTACAAAAAGCACTAGAGCTTATTACCTGAATCTTGCATGAAAATTAATGAGAATTCTTAAGTTGCTTGATTGAAGTATGAAAGCTTCCTGCTCGTGCAACATTCAAGGCATTAAAAAATAGTCCTTATTGATAGCGCCGCTTTCGACAGCGGTGATAGACTTTGAGAGAGACAACTTATGGATAATATAAAAAAAGCAGAACTGGAGCGTTTAAAAAAAGATTATCTGCTCATGGAACAGCGCTGCCAGGATGAAAAGAAATGCCTTTCAAGCGTCATTTATGTTCTGGGCAGGGTTGTTGCGTTGCATGACGATCTCTTAGAAGAATTTGAACCCCTTAAAAAGCTGATTGATCCGGACAGGGATTTGTCTCTTGTTCAGATTGAAAATCAGGTCGAAACGCTTAAAAACAAGATTTTTACACAGGAAACAAAACAAGTCTTTGATGACCGGAATAAGCTGGATGAATTAAACGACAGCCTGCTGGCGTCATGCAGGATCATTAAAAGAATCGTGGTTGCTCTTGTGGATGATTTTTACCCGACAACCGGCGAGTTGAAAGCCAAAGCCGATTCTATTGATATCAACTGCCAAGAAAAGACGGCTCAAATAGATTTAGAAAGGCCGGCAACCGAATTTTTAAGTTATATCAGGGAACTTAAAAGTAAGATTTCGGAAGACTTCGGATACATCAACAACACGTTTCTTACACTGCTGGACCACGTCAAGGAGCTGGAAAAGACATTGACGAGCGAATTCGGCCAGGATGTCAGGCTCAAGGAGATTGAAAAGTTCGAGACGAATGTCAACACTCAGGTCGGTTCCATCGCAGATTCGTTCAATATCCATACCACCATCGATGAAATAAAGAGTGCCGTTGTTGAAAAGCTGACAAAAATAAAACAGCTGATGGCCTTGAAGAAAAAAGAAGAGGTGAAAAAGGCTCAAAAGGCTCAGGAAAATATCAACAAACTCAAACAAAGGATTGTAAAAACAGAAAAAGATGCCCGTGCAATGGCCAAAAAGGTGGATTATTTTCAAACCGCCGCTACAAAAGACGGGCTAACGGGCCTTTATAACCGTAATGCTTTTGACCGGCGTATCAATGATTCGCTCAAGATGTTCCACGAGGAAGGACAACCCGTTTCCCTGATCCTTTTCGATGTCGACAATTTTAAATGGATCAACGATACACTGGGGCATGTTGCGGGTGATAAGATTTTACAAAAAGTAGCGCAGTGCTTGAAGGAAGCCTTTCGAAAAGGTGATTTCATCGCACGGTATGGCGGAGATGAGTTTGCCGCTGTCATTGAAGGGTTGAATATGGACATCGCGCAAAAGAAAATTTTAGACTTTAACGACCTGTTTGGCAAAAAACGATTTTTTTCTCACAGCGTCGGAGATGTCAACGTCACATTAAGCGCCGGTATTACCATGTCAAAAGAAGGTGATAATGTAGAGGACTTTATAAACAGAGCCGATAAAAACATGTATGAATCCAAAAAAAAGAAACGCTAACCTAAGTTGAGCGATTGTTGAGTTTGCCGAAGATGTAAGGCATGAGACATGAAGCCCTATTATGCTACTGCAAGTGTCTCATAACGCAGCAGATTCGGTAAACTCGGCAAGCCCGGGGGGTTTCAAATTGTGACAATATAGTTTTGATTCCTATCTGCCGAACCGGTATAATGTTTAACTCTTTATAGCAATATAGCCTCTTAGTAATATTAGATTTATAATTAAATGGCGCAATTTGAAACGCTCAATTTAGGGCTGAATCCAGAGTGACGGCGCCATCGCAACCGGCGCTGTATTGAACACCATCAAGCAAACAAGGCAGTATCATTATTGATTCTGCCTTATTTGTTTGCCCCGAAACTCTCTTTTTGTTATTATAATCTAATAAGAAAATCTGGCGAGGTGATTCATGGACCCAAAGGTTAGACAAGCGATTTATCGTGCAGTGGAAAAAGAGCCCTTTGCACAGGCGTTGAACATGGAACTGGTAGAATTGGAACTCGGATATTCTGCGGTGGAGATGATCTATGACCCGTCGGCCATGAATAATATCTATGATCGGGCCCATGGCGGGGCTATTTTTGGTCTGATTGACGAAGCCTTTGAGGCGGCGTGTCAGACAGAAGGCACCATTGCTGTTGCATTGAACGTGAATGTTACTTATGTCTCAAGTCCCCAAGCGGGAAAGCGTTTGCGTGCCGAAGCCCGCCAGGTGAGCCGAACAAAAAAAACAGCAAGTTTTGATATCAAAGTATCGGAAAAGGATGGTCAGTTGATTGCAGCATGCCAGGCTCTGGCCTATCACACCGGGAAACCGATACCCTTTTTATAGCCCGCCTTTTGCTTGAACAGCGGCAAAACGGTTTGTATGTCAATTGGGTTGTTGACATG
Source organism: Desulfobacteraceae bacterium (assembly GCA_002868985.1). Classification (GTDB taxonomy): domain Bacteria; phylum Desulfobacterota; class Desulfobacteria; order Desulfobacterales; family UBA11574; genus UBA11574. Next base: position 2,897 of record PKTV01000147.1, read on the forward strand.
CAGGGAATAGGGGCCTCGGCAAGAAATAATTACACATTTTGCTTGTCTTTTGGCCCGTCTACCGCGTTACATCCACCGGCACATATCCTGATATGCACCGGCGGATGTGCCTTGTAGACAAACCAAAATCCGGCGCA
>PKTV01000523.1 GCA_002868985.1 Desulfobacteraceae bacterium
AAAAAGGGGTTTTTGATTTTGAGGTTCCGGCCGGTCCGGAGGACGAAATCGGCCAACTCGGCCAGAGCTTGCTTGAATTAGGGCATGCGCTGAAAAAACAATTCGATCAGTTTCACATGTTATGCAAAATTACCGCTCAAATAAATGCCGGACTGACTTTAGACGAGATTTTAAATCAGATCTTTGAATCGTTTAAATCCCTAATACCTTACGATCGAATTGGATTTTCACTGCTCGAAGAAAATGGACGGATCGTTCGGACGCAATGGGTACGATCCAACACAGCCACAGTCAATATCACGCCAGGCTACACAGCACGCATGGAAGGAACCAACTTGCAGCGTATTGTCGCAACGGGTCAGCCGCGTATCATTAATGATCTGCCGGCATATCTGCAAGCGCATCAGAAGTCTGAATCAACAAGGCTGATTGTTGAAGAAGGAATGCGCTCCAGCTTAACGTTTCCTCTGGTTGGCATGCACCATCCGATCGGATTCATATTTTTTAACAGCAGGCAATTGAACACTTACCAGAATTCCCATGTAGAACTTTTTCTCCAGATTGCAGGCCAACTGTAGACGATCGTGGAAAAAAGCCGGCTTTATCAGCAGTTAATCGAACTCAATCAGATGAAAAACAGATTCCTGGGGGTTGCGGCGCATGACCTGAGGAGTCCCATTGCTATCATCATGAACTATATCGAGTATCTTTTAGAAGGTCATCCAGGCAAGATCACGGAATCTCAAGATAATATTTTGAATAAAATGCTTAAGGTTAGTGATAAAATGCTTAATTTGGTCAACGAACTTCTAGACGTGAATGCCATTGAAGCCGGTCGGCTAGAACTGTTCATGCATCCGGTTGACCTGACAAAGTATTTGAAAGAATGCTATGAAGAAAATCTTGTGCTGTCAAAAGCCAAGTCTATTGAACTGGCGTTAGATATTGAACCGGAGCTTCCGGTGATTGTCATGGACCCCCATCGGATAGATCAGGTAATGAATAACCTCATAAACAACGCAATTAAATTTTCCTTTCCCAATACCACCATCACATTGCGAGCACGAGTTATGGATCAAAATGTCGCGATTTCCGTCCAGGACCAGGGACAAGGGATTCCGCCCCAAGAGGTTGATAAACTATTTACGGAATTTGGCAAAACCAGCGTTCGACCCACCGCAGGTGAGAAAAGTACCGGCCTGGGTCTTGCCATCGTCAAACGAATCGTCGAGTTGCATGGCGGCCGAATATGGGTGGAGAGTAAGGTCGGTATCGGTTCCATCTTTACATTTACACTGCCTCAAGCGGCTCGGTCGGTTTAATTCAGTTGGTGACATGCTGTACGGCCGGATTTAATCCTATTAAAATCAACCAACTGACAAACATTTAAATACGTTGTATAATTGTATTGATGTATATCGGGAAAACACCGGAATCATGTGCAGACAAAATAATGATGGTGTTGTTAGACTCAAAGATTTTTCGGTATACGTTCCCCTTAATGGTCGTTTTTGCTATTGATTGGAGGATCATTTATGAAGATGGAACAATATATAAGAGCTATTGCGGGAACTTTTGTCTTGTTGTCTTTATGTTTGGGGTATTTGCACAGTCCCTATTGGCATCTTTTCACGGCATTTGTCGGTCTCAACCTTTTACAATCCGCATTTACAAAATGGTGTTTGATGGAAAATATTCTGACTAAATTGGGAGTCCCTAAAAACACCTGATTTCCGGCTATGGATCGGCCGTTTAAATTTGTTTATAAAAAAAATTTCTACATGGAATCGGTATGTCCAGTGCCTTTTCGCTCCACCAATTTAACAGGCTGCGCTTCGATGGGCAGGCCGTCTTCTTTTTCCACATAAATATTTCTTTATATGTTCACGATACGTTATCCCTAAAATCTCCTATCATCACCAGGGAAATGAAGTTAAAGCTCCCGAATTTGTCTACGAACCTGTTCTGATGCCCTATTTCGAACCCTACCGCACCGGCTTCTGCCACTCTTTGGCAAAAATCCCTGCAATTCGACCCATCTGACTCGGATCTATTTTCAGCGCTTTGGCAACCTCTGAATAGAGTGTCTTGCGGTCGCTGTTTTCGGCATCCACGAGGCCGTTGAGGTCCCTTTTCTCCTTGAGGTTTAGCCCTCCGGTATCTGCCACGGAAAGATAGCCGTTGCCCCCTTCGTTCAAGGCGCCTTTCTGGTAGAACGGTTTCAGCGCTTGAAAACGGGCTTTCATTTTTTCCTTCAAAGCGCGAATGGTTGGATTGGAAACCGTGGTCACGTCTTGTGCCCACGCACTGGCGGGAGACAAGGCGAACCTGACCTTAAAAGAAAATCCTTTATCGTTTTTGGACTGGTTGTCCTTTTGAGGGGGCTTTTTACCCCGGATATCATTCACGATATCCCCGGCAACGGATTCAACCTTTTCTGCCGGAAAATAAATATTTATGGTCACGCAGGCAAACAGGGCGATCATCGCGAACACCATTGCCATCCACATGGGTTTTTGAAACATTTTCATATGAACCTCCCTTTGTCATTTGACAACCGGCCCCCCCTTGGAGCCGATCCTTTTGATTCTCTTAACCATGTCCTTGAAACTGACACGGTTATCCGGATTCTGATTTACAATATTTACCCCTGAAAATCTACCTCTTTTTACCAGATACTCTGTGTCGCCTTCTCTAATGATGCCATTGACCGTAAACACGTCATTTTCAAGAGAGGACCGAATACCGATCTTTTCATAGGGAAATTTTTTGAAAAAAGATGCAAAGGCGCCTGCCAACCCTATAAAGGGGCTCTGCCCCCCGCCAATCTGCGCGATGTTCTCTACGGCCTTAACGCTGATTTTTTGAGAAATTCCATTTGTTTTAACCGTTTCCAGAAAAAGGTTAAATCTCTGGGGTTGGCCGTAGGCCATCTCAACATCACGAACTTGACCTTCCAGGACCCCCTCTATCGTTCCGAATGCGGTATCCGTTGTCATTTCGGACAGCAAAAGATCCTCCCATTTTACATTGAGCTTAAAGACCGGTGCTGACGTAAATACCCCCGAAGCCCCCAAGTCGGATAAAATGATGTTGCCTTCGAATACTTCGGCCTTGAGTTCCCCTATGGTGGTAACAGCGTGATTTTCGTATCGGATGGGGTTTAGCCTCCCGGTTAAGGTCCCCTTCAAGGGACGCGTCCATATTTTTGATAAGAGGGGCTGAAGCTTTATTTCGTCAAATTCCAGACGGGTATGGATGGTAAGATCCGAACCAAAGAGTTTTTCGACCTGCACGGAGCCCAATCGAATATCCCCGCCGGGCACCTTTATCACGGTCGGGGCTTCCACGGATATCCGGTTCGGACCGGTATCCAAAAGGATGCTTAGCGGCTGTTCCGGCAGCAAGGGAACGGTTATGGATTGAACCTCTAACTTGCCGCTAAGCGTCTTAACAGGGGTTTTGGCGAAGCCGGTTCGATACCAGACGGGAAGATCGAGGTTAATCTCTTTTAAGGCGATACCCTTTTCCGGCAAAGAAAAATTGCCCCCGAGCCACCCGAAACGCCCTTTAACTTGCCACGCATCCTGAAATCCGTTTATCCGGAATTTAGCAGAAACGGTTCCCTCGGTCTCAAGGGTTGCCAGAAAGGGTTTTTCGGTTTTATAGGGCTCTTCTAAAAAATGATGGAATATCGGTTTCAAGGGCACCTTCGGCAGAATCAGCGTGAAATCGGCATTGGCTTTCGAGGGACCTTGCTTAAAAAATCTCCGGATTTCAAGGGGCAGGATACCTTTCAGATCGAATCGGAGCCTGGAAAGTTCTACCATTTTTTTTTGAAAATCATAGGCCCCGTTGCAGGACGTAACAATGGGGTTTTTTTTCAGGTTCAGATAATAACGATCATAAAGGGCTTCGCCGTCTTGGGCGTCTATATCGGCGGCAAACGTCATCTTTGAACGCTTTAAATCCACGACACCTTCGATCCTCGTGTTGAGGGAAACCTTTTCCCCCATGATGCTCCCATCCTTGTTTTGAAAGACAAGATCATCGAGAGACAGTTTTGCTTTCACCTGCCAGGGTCCGGTCTGGGGTCCTGTGACGTTGATTTGGATGGAATCATGAACCTTAATATCCCAATCCGACGGAATCAGGTGGTAAGCGGCGGCGACATGGAAAAACGACGTCTCCTTCCCTTGAGCCGTAAGGTTTAGATTGCGTTCCTCTATACGAATGCCAAGCATAATATTTTTCAAACCAGCAGCGTCGAATCGAACCTTAGGAAGTGTAACGGATTTTTTTTCTGCATCGATGCGGCCATCCGGGATATGAGCGCGAACATCTCCGATGAAAGTCCCTCGGGTTCCGGTATTAATTTTTACCTGGGGTATTTGTACGACGGCATCTTTGATCTCGATCACAGGATAAATGCCGGAAATTCCCTTAGCCTTGAGATCGATGTCCAAAGGCGGCAGAATTTTATCCGTCTTTTCCATCACGGACAGGCCGCCAATATGAAGTTTTAAGGGAGCAAGAGCGATTTTTCTCTGTTTTATGTTATAGGCAAATCCGGTTTCCATGGACAAAGATTCAGCGGTGGTCACTGAGGCGGGCAATGATCTTGTCTTTTTTAAATCAGATCCCAAAGCAATCCCTTCGCAACGAACGTTAAGACTTTCGATATCGAGATTTTTGGGGTCGTGGCCATACGTAAATTTCGAGAGCACCTTTATTTTTTTGATTCCAAGTTCCGAGTCTTTAAGTCGCATGTCTTGAGATTCAAGCGTGCCGGTGAATTTAAGATCGTTAATGTCAAAGGTTGTGCTTCCAAGGATGTTCACGTTCGGCGCTGTAAAATTCATATTGCGGGAAGACTTATTGACGTCCAAAGCAAACGATAAAAAAAGCGGTTTGTCGGCGCTGACTCCGGCATGGATTCGTTGAGCCTGAAAAGTTTGATCACCCATAGCTGCCGAGATACGTCCGTCAAGAAGTTCCCCTGACCCAAATTTAATGTCTCGAAAGAAAAAGAGGCCGATAAGACGACGAGCCATACTGGCCGAAAAAGAAGGCCCTCTTTTCGCAGGCAAGATGCCGGGGGATGTGAACCCTTCGGGAAAAAGGTCAAGATACAGGCCGTTCATCTGCATATTTTTTAGAACAAGGGTTCTGTGACCCCATGGACCCTCAATCTCCAGATCCGCTCTAATGGAACGAATCTCCACAGAGAAGGTTTTCTGTGGTTTCAAGGGTTTTAAAAGAATTCCCTTGGCCTCTAAAAACATCGGTTTAAAAGAATAGGAGAGGTTTTCTATGGTACATGATGCGCCTGTGGATGCAGAAAGCGATCTTTCTATCGTCGGCTTTATTTGGTCAGGATGATAATAAAGATAAAGGCCGATGCCTGAAAACAAAAGCACTACAAAACACAGGGCGATGGCAAAGGCCAGGAAAATTTTTTTAATCAGCATCATAGACGTCAACTTCATATGCGAGTAGAGGCCTTTAGGGCCGAAGCGATCGAAATTTATCCAATTTTATGGAATTACAAAATGCTTCCTCAGTTGGTGTGTGATTTCAGATTCTCTGAGCATTTTTTGTTCTTGCACTTCTGATTCTTCTTAAAGTTCCCATTTTCCGCCAACTTTGACCAGCTCGATTTCTTCTTCATAATAGATGACGTCCTACACTTTGACGATGGACTGAATATCTTTCTTTTTTAGAGATACATATTTCAATTTGGACGAATTAAATGTTGCGCTGTGTTTGGGTTTCGATCAATCTTTGGAAGCTGGTTTTGAAAAAGCCCTATTCAACGCGATACGCGATGGTAATCATCCAATCCGCATAATTTGGATATAGCTTTTTCATGAAATCAATAACCCTTTGTTTGAATGTGGTCTCTATGATTGCAGACTGACCCGGCCACAGCCGAAACTTGACCCGCAGATAGCGCCAGTTGCCACCTTTGGCTTCTTTTACACCAAAGAATTCGGGTTTTTCCAAAATAATTGACTTTTGTTGATTGTACAACCCTGTAGCAATGGATTTCACCGTTTCTGTCGCCATTTTTTCCTCTATTTCATCAGGAAGTTGAATATCCACATACCCTCGAATAGCCCCTCGACGAAACCGGCTGATCATGGTGATATTGCGGTTGGGAACGTAGATCTTCTGGCCATGCAGATTGACCAGTGTCGTAAATCTTAATCCGATGTTTTCGACTTTGCCGATCTGCCCTGACAGCTCCACCACATCTTCAATGTTGAGCGCGTCTGAAAAAATTAAGGTTAACCCTATAACAATATCTTGTACAAGACCCTGTAACCCGAACCCAACAGCAAGCCCGATAACAGAAGCGCTTGCCAGGTATGCCGTCAAAGAAACCTTAAATTCCCTCAAGATTAACCCGATGGCCATGAAATAGATGACAAAAGTAAGGGCACTGACAAGGATAGTGGTCACAGTGGCAACCTTGGGATATCGACGGGGAAAGCTTTCCGCAGTTGACGTTTCTGTTCCCAGTTTCAACGTAAGCATCCACCGGGTCAACCGCTTGAGTCCCTGAACCGTAAAATGAGCAAGAACGGCAAGCAACACAATGGCAACAATTCGAAAGCCGGTTGGAATCTTCATCATTAAATCAATTGTTTCCATGTCGTCTCTATTTTTTAATAAAAATTCTCTTTTGGGAAGTGATCTAAGCGAAAAATTTACATTGTGTCCTGTATTTAGTGGAACCACAAAGTATTTGATCGTCCAATAGGCACTTGCAATAACATATAGGATACGGGCAAGTAAACCCTATCGTTGCATAAACAACACATCAGATTATACGTTAAACGGCTTAGAAAAAGGCTTTGCAAAAATCGCTCAACTTAGGTTTAAGCAACGCCAATACATCGGAGCAGGCCTCAAAATATATTTTTACTTCAACGATTTCTGGTAATAGGGCATTGCCTCGGAAATAAAGCTTTCAATATTGGCGATCCGGGTCGAAGGGGCCGGATGGGTGGATAAAAATTCCGGTGATCTTGCCTCTTCCTTCTGATTCATTCTTTCCCAAAAGGGAATTGCGACCCGTGGATCGTATCCCGCCCTTGCCATGAGCGTCAAGCCGATTCGGTCCGCCTCCTTTTCGTGAAGCCGGCTGTAAGGAAGTATCAATCCCACGTTGGTTCCCACACCGAATACCGTCATAAAAAGTTCCTGGGTTTGACGAGGCTTTTGGGCCAAAGCGGCTGATAGTGCCATTGTCCCCATATTGGTAAGAAGCGCCTGACTCATTCTTTCATTGCCGTGTTCTGCGATGGCATGCGCCACTTCATGGCCCAAAACCACAGCAAGACCGCTTTCATCCTGTGTGAAAGGGAGTATTCCGGTATAGACAGCCGCCTTGCCGCCGGGCATGACCCAGGCATTAACGACCTTATCGTCTTCAATGAGATTAAATTCCCATTGATATTTTCGGGCCTGATTTTCACGGCCCAAATCCGCAAGAAATGCCTCGGCTGCTTTGGCAATCCTGTTTCCCACTTTTCTGACCGTCTGGATCTTGTTCTGATCTGTGGAAAGTTTACTTTTATCAATAACTTGTTGATATTCTTTGAAACTCATAGTTATCAGTTCCGATTCCGGCACCAGGCGAAGGCTTCCTCGTTGGCTAATGGGAACTTCCGCGCAACCGATAAAAAATGAAATGGTTATCATGATTAGGGTTAAACGCAATAAAAGGTAAAAAAGGCTTTTTCGTATATTTAAAATATTCATTTTCCCCTCCATGATTCAAGTTACATGAACCCGTTTTTAGTGTACGATCTGACATCAACCAAAAGAAAAAACTTCCAGTCGGCTTATGTGAAGAGCAACATTGCTGTTTAGAATATAAGGGATGTACTTAAAACCGACTCAAAAGTAGCGATAGTGACCCGGAACATCTTAATTCCGGGGAGAAGTATCTTCATGAACTCTCGTCTATGGAAAATGCAGTATCTATTGTTCCTTTTTTTCTTTTAATTCCGCCGTCGGATCCAGATCCTTTACAATTTTTGCAGCGTCTTCAACCTTGGCCCTCGCTTTCGCCGCTTTGCGAAAGGCTTTATCGGCCTCTTTCTCAGCATTAACCGCCGCTGCTTTCAATTTAGTCCTCACGTCTTCTTCAGTATGCTGTGTATTGTTTTCCAATTCCAGCAGTTTTGCCCCGGCTGTTTCTGCAATCTCTCGAGTTCTGGACGCCTCCTTTTCGGCCTCAACAGCTTTTTTTTCAGCATCCGCGAGGGCATCCATGGCTGTCGCCATTTCGCCGGCTGTCCCCTCTTCAGGTTCGGCATCCAGTGCTATGTCCTCGGCTTCCAAAACGAAGGCTGTGACCGGCAGGCGAGACACGATTTCTTCAATGGGCACATCAATCGGACAGGTTACTTGATCACCCCAAAGGCGAAACGGCAAAAAGACCACAGCAGCATCCGCTGAATATTTCGAAAGTTTATCGATATCAGCATTTGTGACAATTATCGGTTCAGCCTCGATTCTCGCTTCTTCAAGATTGTTTTTCAAATCCGTTAAATTTTCCGGTGTATTCGCCTTATAACCGGCAGCCAGCACCCGAATTTTGGCCGCGTCCCAGGGTTCGCTACGGGTGATTAAATAACCGAGCAGCAGCATCAGACGACTGGTGGCATCATTTAACCACCACACATCGATCCGCCGATTTTCACCAGGAATATTCTCGAGCGTGTTCCATTTATCTTCATCGGCACTTAGAACCACAATATTTCGCCCCAGACGATACGCTGCTCTTAAACTTCGTCCAAAGTTGATTTCTCTTTGGTCGTTTTTGATTTCCGATTCAGGGTCCAGCCAGTTCAGCAGGATGGTGTTGGCTTTCAGTGGTCCGACACCGGTGGACTGGATCAGGGTATTTAAGGCAATATCGAGATCCGGAGCAAAAACCACCAGCGGAAACGCCGCAAAACCATGCGCGGCGATATCCGACCGGAGTTCCGATTCGCTTTCCTCTTGGAGTTTCAGCATCCTGACCCCTTCTCCTTCTAAAATTTTGACAACGGTTGTCAGCCCGCTTCTTCCCCCGATCCATGAGGCAAAGCGCAGCAACCCGGGCCGCCTTTCAGCATACTTGGAAAAAGCGAGAATCTGGGGACGCCAGTCGCGATCATGTTCCGGCTCTATATAAGCATTTAAAAGATTCTCTCTGACACGCTGTAAATAGTATGATCGACGACTGTCGGCCCATCTCGCAGGGCCGCTTGTTCGTTTGAGGTATTGATAGATGGCAAACAATATGGAAACGGAAATCAGCCCAACCTTAAAATCAATGGCCAGCATTACCAGGAGACAGGCCAGAAATCCCAAGAGGCTGAGACGCAGGTCAAACCATTTGAACTTTGGACGAAAAGAGGGGCTGGCGGTCCGGGCTTCGTAAAAAGTTGCGTAATTGAGCAATCCATAGGAAATGAGAAAAAACATGGAGACGACACGAGCGATGAGATTCAGTTGCCCTAAACCAATGGTTCCAAGAGCGATGGCTGCCGACAGAAGTACCGCACGCCGTGGATTATTTAAAGGGCCGTACCCTTTGTCAAACGACAGCAGAAAAGAAAAAATTCGATCCGAAGCCAGAGATTGAAGGATTCGCGGCGCCCCCAGAAAAGAAGCCATGGCCGATGATAATGTGGCGGCAACGACTCCGGCATCAATCAGAAAGTTAAAACGTGCCACCCGTTTCATTGCGTTGTAATCCTGGATCAACATCTCTTTGGGAAGAACACCGGCAAACACGACAGCAGCACCAAAATAGATTATAATCGAGATGCCCACCGCCATAAAAGTTCCCACCGGCAAGCTGCTCCCGGGGTTCTTAAGATCCCCGGACATGCTCACCCCCTGTGTAAAACCGGTCACCGCGGGGAAAAAAATGGCAAACAACACCCATATATCAAGGCGTTCGGCTTGAGGCTTCCAGTTCTCTACCACTGTCGAAAACTCCCAGCGTGGGATACCGCCAACAAAAAAAGAAAACAGCGCACCCACCAGAAGCGCCATGACGACATACTGGAAACGGGTCGCCCAATCGGCACCCAGCCAGGCAAAGACGAACAAAAAGGATATGGCCAAAACCGCGATAATCCTGGGATTGGCAAATATATTTTGCGGCAGCAGCACCGTCACGGCTTCACCGAATCCAATACAGTAAAACGCGATGGAAACCGATTGCGCTAAAAACAGGACCAAACCGATGGCACCTCCGAATTCCGAGCCAAGGGTCCTTGAAATCAAGTAATAATCGCCGCCCCCCTTGACTTTAATATTGGTGGCAATTGCTGACAACGATATACTGGTCAGAACCGAAATGGCATTGGCGAGGGTGATAATGATTAAAGCGCGTCCAAATCCTGCGTTGCCGACCACATAGCCCAGTCGCAAAAATAGAATGATGCCTAGAATGGTTAAAACGCTGGGCGTAAAAACGCCGGAAAAGGTTCCCAGTTTACCTTTATTTTGATGGTTTTCGGTCTTGGTACCGATGGTTGTCATATGTTCTCCAACCTGATGAAAATCGATGATTGGACGTGTTGAAACCCTGAAGTCATTATCCGCAGGTTTGTCGCCGAATTATTTTAGTTTTACAATAGCCCGTCTATTTTTGTTTCAACAGGATGTGTCGGGTTGCCAGCGGTGAAAAGACATAAAGAAACATATACATTAACGCTACATATCCCAAATAGGGTGTAAATATTGAAATAATCAGCAATATTATATTCAAGCGACCAAACCAAAAATGCTTGTCCATATAACGGCCGAGATGCAGATAGCGAATGGGATAAAAATTCATCAAGATCGCTGTAAAAATCATTAGACCGAAACAAAAAACACCCCAGTGGCGAGCCCATTCTGAAGATGCGACAATTGCCTGGTTGAACATGATCAATGGGGCTGCGACCAGTAATGCTGCCGCCGGGGTCGGCATGCCTTTAAAAAATCCGGGAACAGGGGTGCGGTCAAAGGTAAAGTAAACCAGCCGGGCGCCCCCCATAAGTGCATAGAGTAATGCAACCCATCCAATGGGAAGTTGCCGGATCACGGGATCAGATGTATCTGCAAAAGACAAATAAAACATCCAGGCCGGGACAATACAGAAACTGACGGCATCGGCAATGTCATCAAGAATGCCTCCAAAGGTGATCCGAGATGTCCGTTCCTTTTCGGGAAGGGGTTCTGTCAGACCCAGTTTTCGTGCCAGGGCGCCGTCGAGTTTGTCGAAAATGGCAGCACCAATCAAACAAAGATAGGCCTCGCGAAAACGATCCTGATAAGCAAAAAGGACGGCCAAAAGTCCCATCATTGCGTTCATGATGGTTAATGTATTTGGGAAAAAAGACAAAATGTTCCGCCGTAATCGTTCATCCTCATCACAGATTTCGTCCAGGAAATAGGTCCCGTATTTCCGACAATATGCGGCGATAGATCCAAAATTTATGATCAAGAAGATGATCTCGATTAAAAACAAAACGCGCAGGGGAAGATTCCCCAGCCAGGAAATCCAGGTGTAAATCTTGAAATCCGGTCCCCCGCTTACAAAAAAAGCATGCGCGTACAAGAGCGTGCCGACCGGGGCCGCCACAATGGTTCTGAGCCGTGTAAACTCTTTTACTTCCGGTTCCGGTCCTGTACGCATGGCGAAAAAACGCATAAAATAGGCAAAGTTATCGCGAATTAAAACTGTTACGCAAAGAATCAAAACAAAAATGCTGTGAAGCAATTCCGCTTTGGTGCCGGCAACCGGGGTAAAAAGAAGACGCCACATGGCGCCCACCGCAACCAGCGGAAAAATGGTCGAATAGACAATCTTGTCAATGACCCGGTCGGCAAGGTGCGCCAATGTGGAGTGGAGTTGGAAACGGGTGGCAAGCCACCCGTCGATCAGATCAAAGCACATTGAAATAAAAAGCAGCATTACCCCTAAAGTGTAAAGCATCGGGTTGCGGGTCCACATGACCGCAAAGGCGCAAAGCATTCCACCAAAAATAAGTGGCGGTCTGCCGTAAACCAGCAATGCTGAAAACTTTCTCTGAAAATTGAGTGTTGCCGACATACTTTCTTTTTTTCTGTTGATATTTAAGGAAGTTCGAGTCTTAATTAACATATTTGTTGCACCGTTATATTATTCTCCACCCCTCATTCAGTCAACCTAATAATATGAAATGTCACTCTATTTATAAAAATTGACATTTAAAAATTATCGGTTATACTGATTGAATATCCTCGCAGCCCCGCTAAAACAGGATTCCCGCTGCGCTTCAACCCAGACGGATATGGATCTACACTTCGTTCCGAAAAGCTGCGAGGAATGTGCTCGCTGTACCGTTCAAAAATACCAACATTATTTTATAATGTTGGAACCATTCATCCGGAAACTGTTTTTATATTGAACAACCTTAATTTTAGGTAAGATAAAAAATGTATTTTCAATTGAAATCAATTTTAAGAACCCTCCTTTACTTTAGCATTATTTTCTGGGTACTGTCATCCGGTAGTCCTTTCGCCAAACCCGTTGCAAAGGGAGAGAGCCCTAAGGAATCTGTTTCAACCCAGACCGCCCAGGCAAGCAAAAACAAGACAAATTCCCCTCAGGCTGATGCCGAAAAGAACGACAGCCTCACTCCAAAAGAAAAAGCTGTGGACAAAGCCGGCCAAAGAATTGGACAGCGTATCGACAAATTTAGTGATGAAGCATCTTCAAAACTTGGCAAATGGATAGATACCGAAGTTTTCTTAGGCATTACCTGGTTAAAACTGCTCTTTTGCCTATTGTTGACCTTTCTGGTGATCCTTTTGGAGCGGATGCTTAGATGGATGATCAATATCGCCATTAGAAAGATACCGCCGCATGAAGACATGAACTCATGGAGAAAACAATTTCTGAAATCTCTCTCCAGTCCCCTTTCCCTGTTTGTCTGGTCGTACGGCATTTACGGCGCCTTATCACCCTTGTACACCCACTTCCTTACAAAAACCGGAGAAAACCTGGTACATCTGGTGGCCCAGAAGGCTGCATATGTCGGTGCTACCATCGCTATTATTTGGTTTATCCTCCGTCTGGTAGGGGTCTTGGACGTATATCTGAAAAGATGGGCGGCGGCTACCGAAAGCACCATCGACGACATGTTGGTTCCCATTGTCGGCAAAACGATTCGGCTGTTTATTGTTCTCATCGGTGTTATGATCATCATTCAGAATATGACCGGGCTTAAAATCGGCCCCTTGCTTGCCTCTCTGGGCATCGGCGGTCTAGCCGTGGCTTTGGCTGCCAAAGATTCCATCGCCAACTTTTTCGGAACGATCACCATCCTTTTTGACAAGCCGTTTCAGGTGGGCCAACGGATCACCATTGACCAATATGACGGGACCGTTGAAAACGTCGGCTTCAGAAGCACACGAATTCGAACATTGACCGGTCATCTGGTGACCATTCCCAATGAAAAACTGGTTAACTCTTCCTTGGAGAACATCGGTGAAAGGCCCTATATCCGGTGGTTAACCAATATCGGAATCACCTATGATACTCCCCCTGACAAGGTGGAAAAAGCCGTACAAATCATCCGGGAACTTCTGGAAAATCACGAAGGGATAAAGGAGGATTTCCCGCCCCGGGTCTTTTTTAACGGCTTTAACGACTGGAGTCTGAATATAATGGTGGTTGTCTGGTATCATCCGCCCGATTACTGGGATTATCAGGCATGGCTGCAAAATATCTGTCTTGAGACCATGCGCCGGTTTGAAGCCGAGGAAATCGATTTTGCTTTTCCGTCCCGAACCATCTACGTAGCCAACGACGATAAGCGCCAGCTTAAATTAAAAATGCTTAAAGGTCAGGAACCCTGATCTTTTTATCGTGGAAAAGAAATTAAGTAATGTCGAGATTTATAAAAAAACAAATGACGAAGGCAGGGGCATCTCCGGGAACGCTGGTTCATATCGGCGAACAAAAGGTGGATGACACCCGAATTACCCTTATTGACTATGATGAGGCGCATTTACAAGAAAGAGTGCTCGACGGCATTGAAGAGGCGTTTCCACTTAAAGATTTACCCACAGTGACCTGGATCAATATCGATGGCTTGCATGAAATAGACATCATCGAAAACGTCGGCCAGCATTTTAATATCCATCCGCTGGTTCTGGAAGATATTGTAAATACCGGCCAGCGTCCCAAAACCGAGGAATTCGAAGATTTCATTTATGTCGTTTTAAAAATGCTGCATTACAACGAAAATTCTGGAGAAATCAGTTCTGAGCAGTTCAGCCTGGTTCTGGGACCCGATTTTCTGATTTCTTTCCAGGAAATCCAGGGCGATGTTTTCAAGACCGTCAGGGAAAGAATCCGCAAGCCCAAAACCCGAATTCGCAAAGCAGGGTGCGATTACCTGGCCTATGCCCTGATCGATGCCGTTGTAGACAACTATTTTTTAATCCTTGAAAAATTGGGCGAAAACATTGAAACCCTTGAAGAGGACCTGCTTGAAAATCCCAGCCCCGAGACCCTGCAAACCCTTCACGAGATGAAACGAGAGATGATATATCTGCGCAAACAAATCTGGCCGATTCGAGAAATGATCAACAGCCTGGTGAAAGGGGAATCTTCCCTGGTCAACGAATCCACCAGTTTATTTTTCAGGGATATTTACGATCATACGATTCAGATAATCGACACCATTGAATCGTTTCGGGATATTCTATCCGGCATGCTGGATATCTATCTGTCCACCCTGAGCAACAAAATGAACGAGGTCATGAAAGTGCTGACCATCATCGCCACCATCTTCATTCCCATCACATTTGTCGCCGGGATTTACGGCATGAATTTTAAGTTTATGCCGGAACTCGAATGGCGGTGGGGATATGTCATGGTCTGGGCCATTATTGTCGTCGTTGTAGGGATCATGATCGGGTTCTTCAAAAAAAAGCAATGGTTGTGAAACCATACAAGACCCTACATATAATTGATCAATGAACCTTTTTTACAAAAGGAGGTAATCCATGTCCGCAATAAAATCGAAACTTAAACCCAAAAGGCGCAGGGTAACCTTCTCCCTGATCTCTCCCGATGCCAAAGAAGTGATACTCATGGGTGATTTCAACCAGTGGAATCCAAAAGTCCATCCCATGAAAAAAAACAAAAACGGGGGCTGGGGAAAAACGACCCTTCTCTTTCCCGGAACATATGAATATCGCTTTATGGTGGATGGGCAATGGGAAAATGATCCCGAAAACATTCAAACGCGCACCAACCGATTCGGCACGAAAAATAATGTAATTGTCGTTCCGTCGACATAAGCGCTTTGTCTTTGATGATTCAAGGATTAAAACGGCGATTTCGACAGCTCTCCGGATAGATCTTCAATGACTCCTTTAAAGCCGAACAATCAAAGGCCATTTTTAAATTCAGACCGTTGAAACACTTGACCCACGTTCTATCACCCGAAAACATCATTGCATCCCCCTGTTTGGGAAAGGAATCGAACAAATGGACCCTGAAACAGTCGAGTTTCCAAATCTCCCCGAACGCTTGAGCGGACTTGGAGAACTGGCGGACAATCTCTGGTGGAGCTGGCATCCCGCGGCAAGAATGCTGTTTAAAATGCTTGACCGGCAGGCATGGAAAGAAAGCGGACACAACCCCGACAAGATGCTCAGAGAGATGCCGGTTGAAATTTTGGCGTCTGCCGCTGCCAACGACGATTATTTGCGAAATTATGATGTGGTGCTTTCCCAGTTTCACCGGTATCTATCAGACAAATCGTGCCGATTTTTGAATGATTTTCCTTGTGATCCTGAAACCTTTGCCGTTGCTTATTTCAGCGCCGAATACGGGCTTCATCGGTCCTTGCCGTTTTACGCCGGCGGGTTGGGGTTTCTGGCCGGAGATCACATCAAGGAATGCAGCGATCTGGGTGTCCCCCTGGTGGCCGTTGGTTTCATGTATCCCCAGGGGTATCTTCATCAACACATTCGCGAAGACGGCTGGCAGGAAAATATTCATGAAACCATCAACAGGGATGCCGCGCCGATTTCGAGGGTACTTGATAATGAAGGTCGGCAGCTTGTGGTTCAGGTTCCCTTTATCGATCCGGCAATCCATGTGGGCGTTTGGAAAGTAAACGTCGGTCGGATATCTTTGTATCTATTGGATACGGATATCGAGGACAACGATCCGTGGAACCGCAGCATATCGGCCCGTCTTTACATCGGAGACACCGAACAACGACTGCGCCAGGAAATCGTTCTCGGAATCGGCGGCGCCGAAGTTTTGGAAATTCTGGGAATCAAACATTACTTGATGCATCTTAACGAAGGCCATGCCGTCTTTGCCCTTTTGGAACGCATTCGTGACCGGATGCTGGAGGGCATGCCTTATCCACAAGCCATTGAACAGGTCAGAAATACCACTATTTTTACCACGCATACACCGGTTACTGCCGGTCATGATGTCATCCCGTTTCACCTGATGGAAAAATATTTTCATGCCTACTGGCCGACTCTGGACTTAGATCGCGACGCCTTTCTTCAGCTGGGAATCCACCCTGAGCAACCCCAGGCAGGATTTAACCTGACCGCCTTTGCCCTCAGAATGTCGGCCTATCGCAACGGCGTCAGCAAACGGCATGGAGAAGTGTCCAGACAGATGTGGCAAAGTCTCTGGCCGGGCGCATCCGAGTCAGAGGTTCCTGTGGGTCATATCACCAACGGGGTGCATGTCCCAACCTGGATTGAACCCCGGATGAAACGTCTTTTCGATACCTATTTGGGCCCTGAATGGCTGGCCGATCATGACAATCCCCTTATCTGGGAACTGACCGATAAAATCCCGGATGAAGCGCTGTGGAGAACCCATTACTGGTTAAAAATAAAACTCATCGATGCCGTCCGGGAGCGATCACGCCTTCGCTGGGCCGGAGATCGCGTCAGCCCGTCCATCGTGATTGCCGGCGGAACGCTGCTCGATCCGTCGGTGTTAACCCTGGGTTTTGCCCGACGTTTTGCCACCTACAAACGGGCTGACCTGCTTTTTTATGATATGGAACGCCTGAAAAAACTTCTCAACGACCGCTGGCGGCCAATCCAGATTATCTTTGCCGGCAAAGCACATCCCGCCGATGATCCCGGAAAGCAGATCATTCAAAGGGTGTTTAATGCCGCGCGTAATCCGGAAACCGGGGGCCGCATCGCCTTTGTGGAAGACTACGGGGAACAACTGGCGCAATACATGGTTCACGGCGTGGATGTGTGGCTGAACAATCCGTTGCCTCCCATGGAAGCCAGCGGAACCAGCGGCATGAAAGCAGCCTTGAACGGAGTACCCCAACTAAGCATAATGGACGGCTGGTGGATAGAGGGCTTTGACGGTAAAAACGGCTGGGCATTCAGCCACAAAGAAGTCGACGGCAACCGGGATGCTGCGGATGCGGCCGAACTCTACCGCATCCTTGAAGAAGAAGTGATTCCAATGTATTATAACGTATCGGATGACGGCGTTCCTTTCGACTGGGTAAACGTCATGAAAAATTCCATTAAGAGTAATGCAGCAAAATTCTCGGCCCGGCGAATGGTCAAAGAATATATCGAGAAATTTTATGCCAAAGGTCTTGAAAGCCTCTTCTTGAACAAGAATGAAGGCTAACCTGATAAACGAGGAGAATCGAAAATGAGAAAAATGTCTATTTTGCTGGCGCATGTAATGATCCTGAGTATAATTTTGGGGGTAACGGCTTATGCCGGGGAACCTCCAAAACCGTTCGATCTAACCATCGGGAAAACAACTTACACACAAGCCCTTGAAACACTTCAACAACGAAAATGGAACTATCAGGAATACATAAAAAAACAACTGAAACCGATCGACAAAAAAGATCCTGACCGCGGTAAAAACACTTTTTTGTCCCTAAAGCCCAAAGATGTTGAAGGTGTTAAAAAGATAATGATATTTTTTGATGGCAACTCGGCATTAGACGCCTTGATCGTTGATTTGGATCCAAAATTTTTCTATGTTATTTGGGAGGAGTTGGATAAAAAGTATGATTTTGTGAGTAAAAACCTCGAGGGTGATTATTTTACATCCGACTATCCCCGGGTCTTGTGGCAAAAGGAAAGTGTTTACATCGAGCTCCAGAAAGTAAGCTCCCATAGAGTACGACTGGTGTATGTTGAAAAATTACTTTATGAAAACTATAAAGACTTTCTCCATAAAACTTACGAACCGTATCGACGCAAAAAATCAAGAAAAAGCTGGATGGATGATCTATAGCCCGGTATTCGATGACGTTTTGAAAATGATCTGTCACCTCTTAACGGAACTACAGGAACCTTCGGTTGAAAGGAGCTGGGAATGACACCCAAGCGCATTTCCCTGATTATCATTGCTATTTTGTTTGCCGTTTTTATTCTTCAAAACGCCCAAGTGGTGGAAGTTCGATTTTTATTCTGGGGCACCGAGGCGTCCCGGGCCATTGTTTTGCTGGTCACCTTCTTCCTCGGTCTTGTTTCCGGATGGCTGTCCGGCTGGAAACAAAAAAAGCCTGCCGAGGATAAACCCAAACCGAATATGTCATGAACCATAATGAAGTAAATATCCTGGCCCATCTTAGATCCCGCAACACGGAGGAGGGATAGGCTTTGGGTTACCCCTGGAAGGGGATATTTTACTTTTGAAAGGGTTAAATCCGAAATTCGAAAATCGAAATAAATCTTAAATTCTAATGCTCAAATGCTCAAAACAATCAAGAAAGTATTCATTTCATAACGGTGAATTTGTTTTGAACATTAGAATTTTGGTCATTAGGGTTTGTTTAAGATCTTGAAAGCTTACAGCTTTATTTCGGATTTCGTGCTTCTAATTTTGTATCAATTTATTTCGGCAGAACCATAGGCCTCTGACCCCCGAAATGCGGGACAGGCATGACCGTTTCCTTTTCAATCTCTTTCTTATTCTCCGTCTTTCGGTGATCATCAAATGATCTGAAAAGCCAGATATGCGCCATACAGCATCAGGGATACAACGCC
>PKTV01000375.1 GCA_002868985.1 Desulfobacteraceae bacterium
ACAGTATGTTGGGCCAGTTCCAAATAATAGCAGCTAATGCTCCTAAATATCCGAAGATATGTACTGAAGGAAGCACGCGGAAAGGTATACTGCTAGTTTTTACGAATAGAGGGGCATTTAGCGTGGTCTCTGCAACAATCTTGGCTCCCATGCCCACAAGAATTGCCAACCATAACAGCCTTTTTTTTCTTGTTTTGAGTGCACTACAGAGACAAAAATACGCAACACCTCCGGTAGCTAATCCAGAGAGTCCGCCGTAGCGTTCAAGCTCCGGTAATGTAATAAGAAATATTAGGCTGGGTATTATGATAGCAAAAATACATACCAGCCAAAAGCCTCGGTACCCTACAGCTCCGATGGCAAAGCCAGCTGAACCAAAGAGCAAAATATCCCAAAACATATGACTTAATGAGAAATGAACAAATGGCGCGGTTAAAAGCCGCCACAATTCTCCGCATAGGATGTTCTGCCTATCGTACACGAGCAAATCTGAAAATCGTGGGCAACCATAAGCGATAATTGAAATACCAACGATAAATAATGTCAGTGCGTATGTTTGGCCTTTTATTTTTTTCTGCCGGTCCATAGAATCAGTCCTCCTAAAGTAATCAGCGTTAAAACATATGCTCCTCCCAGGCTTCCTCCTCCGGTGTAACCTGGTTTATGCTCTACAGCATAAGCTTCCGGCATCTCTTTTACTTTTTCTTTAAAACGGTTCAGTTCGTTCTGTAGGTTGGCAACTAAATCATCAGCTGCTATACGAAAACCATTGGTTGAGTCATTTCTCAGCTGTTCGGATAAATTAACTAAAGTTGATGATGCTTTTATATGGCTAATCCCCGGAGCGCGGAACAGCATTTTTCTGCTTGGAATATCATAAACAGCAGCATCAACCATCGTGCTAGTGTCATTCCTCTCACCCTTAATTATATATGCACCAACAATAGTCCAATATGAAAGCGACAGCAGTCCTTCGTCCGTGTGCTGAACCTGATCATATGATAGCAGAGTTATAACGTCTATGCCATACATCGTCCTTATCTGATCAAGATTCGTGAATCCGCCACCATTAGTGAGATAAGCTGTGGGAATGAGTTCAATATCTTTAACAAAAGGCAATGTTCGGAACTCCGAGGAAATCCGAACCATCAAATCCATCTTTTCCTTTTCGCTTAGTTTATTTGCGTTAGGTGTCTTTCCCGATTCCGGCACAAAAGAGACTCCTACACGAAGAGGCAAGGAAAGATGAGGAATCGTTGGAACCTCCGCGACTTCTTTATCAGGATAAAGATATTTAACTACACTGCTTGTGTACCTGCTTTGTCTTTTTCCATAGAACTCAGCGCAGCCTGTTAATGAGAAAATGCAAACAATAGTTGTGATGAAGCAAAATATAGCAGATTTTGATGGCAAAGTTTTCCTCCTCTTTAGAACCAACCAGTATTATACAACCTAAAAATATGTTATTACAGATGTGGCGTTTGGGATACTTGCCACGACATGAAATCCATTAAAACCAATAGATATCAATTTCGGACTGTAAATATCAAGTCGAGATCGGATTTAAGATATGTATTTGTTACATAACGTTTGGTATCTTTATGGATATATTGAGATTATCAAAGCCCACAAGAAACCTGTGATATCATACCATCAGACTCAAATTTGGTATGATTCAAAAGTTGTGATTTCTTGCCATAAACACAGGTCCAAGCATCTCAATTTTAATTACATATATCGTATTTCTTACAAAAATGCAAAAAAGGCAAGCCCCGAAAAAAGGATTTGCCCTTATAAAAACGATATCACAAGTTTTTTTTGGACAAGAGGCGTGTGTTTCATAGCAGAAATCGCCACAATTACCGTTTTGTGATATGGTATTGTGATATTACAAAAACAAAAAAATCAGGGCACGGACAGCTTTTTTTCATTAAAGGTATCTGTAATTGATTATATTTGCAATTTTGGAGATGTACGAAACCGCTTCGCGGTAAAGGAGATTGGCAACTATGAAGAGCGACCAAACTTTTGATAGACAGATGGTTGTATTGGAACTTGATGGTGCAGTGGTTCATGACCACACACCTTCCGAACTCATCCGCATGGGATTTCCCCTTCAGCCGGAACGGTATGAACAGGCATTTGACCTATTTCAAAGGGAAAGCACCGGAAATGTGAAACCGGAAGAAGCCCTAATTCAATATGCGACTATGACTCGTGGTATTACACTGCGTAGGGCCATAGAGTATGCCACGTTCAAAATGCGCTTCATAAAAGGTTTTGATACCTTCATTGAAAGACTCTACCAAAAGAACGTACCATTATTATTGGTATCGTCCAGTTTTAGTATCATCACGGAAGCGATTCGCCAACTATATGGCCCTGATCGCTTTCAGGCTGTTTTGGCCAACTCACTTACCTTCGGCCTTGAAAAAGACCTTGAAGCCGTCATCTCTGAGGAAAAACTTATAGCTCTTGTTCAAAGGTATTTCCATCGGGCAAGAGAGCATCAGGCTTACGATAAAATAGCAGCAACGGGTGAATGTAACTCCATAAACTCCGATTTCTTACAAAAGGCAAACTTCTTTGCCGAGCAGGCCGCCGGGCTGAATATTCCATTTGAAGCCGTAAACTATGTTTGTTCCAGCCTCAAAGACCGTGAAACCCTCCTGGCAGTTGTCCGGTCTGGGGGTAGAGTTATTGCTTTCAATTTTGAAGAATCTTTAGAAACTATAATCAAGGAATGTCAGAAAAACAACCATGCTAAAGATACAATCAAATGGACTACTCCCAAAAGCCGTTGGGCGAACCTGCGCAGTGTGTTCGAGACTTTATTCCCAGATGGCTGACCCTAAGCTATCCTGACACATCACACTTAATAGACTCTCATTTAAGGAGTAAATGTTACGTATTATGAGTTTTTAAATCAGTTAGCCTAACTCTTGAAATATTAAAATAAGCGATTAAATAAAATGTGAGATTCGAGCAATATTCATCAATCGAAATAAATAAGGCGGATACTA
>PKTV01000538.1 GCA_002868985.1 Desulfobacteraceae bacterium
AAGGGCACCACCGCAGCTCCCTTCATCACCATACTTGCGGTCGCTACACGAAACCGAGACGCACTGCTACGCTCAGACAATCTGGTGGCAAACTT
Organism: Desulfobacteraceae bacterium; assembly: GCA_002868985.1. Taxonomy (GTDB): domain Bacteria; phylum Desulfobacterota; class Desulfobacteria; order Desulfobacterales; family UBA11574; genus UBA11574. The sequence continues at coordinate 96 of PKTV01000538.1, forward strand.
TTGGTCCGGTGGGTTTGGTAAATTTTTTCGCCGGTGTTTCTAGACATCACCTAAATTTTTATGATATCCATTTGAAATCTAACATTTTCAGTGAGTTATGATAATGGCAAGCAATCTGTAATTTCCATTTTTCTATTGTAATATCGCAATAGATAGAAAATTCTCCATCTAATATAACTGTTCTGCGCATCGGTGCTCATCTGTATAACTGTATCCCCGTACGAAAAAATGTTTCAAAAAGTGCGATTTGACGTGTGAACTGTCGATAAATAACTGGAGGAATAAAATGAAGAATAACATTTCGCCAGACGGAAGCATAAGCGAATTAATGGAATTATTACGGGGAAAGGAAAACGACCTCGATGCAATCATTCCCATTGCAAGGGAACATGCACCGCTCAATGTAAAGATAGCCTTATTGGGCCTATCCTGCGAAAAAAGGATCTATAATCCCCATTGGATCGGATGCCCGCCATCGGTGTTTTTATCTTATAAGTGGAATGGCCCTGAATCCCGCGACTATGTTGCCCTTGTTCATGACTACCTTGTAAGCAAAGGTTATAAAGTTTACTTTGATAGAAATGAATTGAACGAAGAGGCTGACGGATACACAGAGGTGCCTGCATACATTGCCCATGTTGCCGATTTCCAGTATTATGCATTAATACTTACAGAAAAAACCGCCGACTATATAACGGGGCGCAAGGGAAAAACCAGTTGGATCTTTGATGAGTACCAGCAGGCTGTAAAGCTTGTTAATTTAGGGAGGCAGATTCTTGTGCCTGTGCTGGTCGAAGAAAATGGTGTAACCGATTTTTTTACAAAGGACAGGACCATTGATTTAACAAAGGATATTTATGACTTCAGTCCACTTGACAACCTTTTTTACCCGGTAAATTTTAAACTTTCAGAAGAAGCAAGGCAGGTTTACAATGATTTTTTGGATTCATGCGATGTGCTCATTTATAAAAGACAATGGAATCAATTAAATGAGTGGTTTAACCAAGGAATTATGTTTAAGAACTTTCCTGATTACCAGTTTCGGAAATTGATATACAGCATTTGCACCAAAAATGAAGAAGGATATAATTTCAGCTCAAAATATGTTGCAGATTTTATTCCATTTACACAAATTAGCCGTTTGTTGAAAAGTTATGCCGATCTTTACCAAATTAAAGAACTATTGGATATGCTTATTTAGATAAATGACACTTAATAAAGTTGGATATTATTTGCCGCTTATAGGGATTTGAATCCCAGTGCAGAACAAGGCTAATCAGCCGACGCAAAAAACCGCGCGGCTGATTAGCGACGTTAAAGATACCTTCTATGTATCTGAAAATAAGGGCTCATTGAATTTATTAAGATATCCATAACATATATGAATAATTGTGTATTTTCATATAGGCAAGAAATATCAACCCGGAGCTCCATCAAATTTGGGGTAATTATAGAGCATATCTTAAATATGGCGGGGGTTAACAGAATCTCAATTTATGTGAAGAGCAACGTGAAATCCTATATTTTATCGGATAAAACTAAGATGGTGATAATACCGAGAGCCATATAATCACTCGCTCAACCATAACCGCTGTATTTAAAATCAAGTCAAGGAAGGAGAATGCAATGAAGTTAAAATTGAATAAATCTATACAGCTTCGAAGAATCGCATTTGGTGTCTTTTTTTTATGGATTATTTCGAGTAGTGCAGCTGCCTGTGGACTGGCCACTGCTGTAAAAGATGCAACTATTGATGACATTAGAACTTTCTTTAAAAGTCAGAATAAAGAGGTCATAACCTTTGTGGGTTATTCAGGCGCGGAATACGAAGATAAAATGGCGATGCTCGAAAAGGCAGGGCTTATTCTCGATGAATTTGTCGCATCTAAAACTATCGTAAATATCGGGGCAACGCCCGAAGGCATTGGGGCAGTCTATGAATTGGCTAAACGCAAAGGATTTATAACAACTGGTATCGTATCGACCCAGGCAAAAAAATACAATGCGGCACTATCGCCCTGTGTCGACTACGTTTTTTATGTGGAGGATGACACCTGGGGAGGATTCCTAAAAGGCAGTGATAGATTGTCACCGACCTCGACCGCGATGGTTGAAAACAGTGACGTGCTGATCGGTATCGGAGGCGGCGAAGTTGGCCGCGATGAGCTGCTGGCTGCAAAACGTTCAGGTAAAGAAGTACGCTTCATTCCGGCCGATATGAATCATCAAAAAGCACGTGAGAAGGCACAAAAAAAAGGTTTACCCGCACCAACAAGTTTCGGTGGCGCAGCCGGTGAAGTATTTAAACAACAGTAAATTGACTTCCTCCTTAAGCGTCCTCACATCGCATAATACCAGCCTGTGGTTATTTGCATAAAGGAGCGCAATCATGGACCAACTTCGGACTAAATTGGTCAATTCCGGTTCGCCGTTTAAATTTTTAAACACTCGAGACACCAGCTATGGCCCAGCTGCCCTTAAGACTCTAATCAGGCCGCTCACTACTGTTGAGATATATTTTCTCTAACAGCCAATTCCGTCCCTTTCACTTTGAAGGTTAAGATCAAACTGTGTGTTGGGGATTTCGATGCGGACCGCCCTTGATATAAAGATAATTATAGGCAGAAAAAAATATGACGAACTAAAAATATGCTCCATCGAAATCGCATATACCAACAAACCTATAATTGCTATTGGCCGAAAATGTTTAAGATATTTTTGAGCGCTGATCGGAATGCTGAATTGCGGTTAGCTGCTATTTATCTGTGCCCATGAAAATCTTAAACCTACATGATATTAGATATTTATCTTAATAGACACCTAAAAAAGCTCTACCAATGACTTTGACATATCAACAACCAGGTGACTGCGTCTAATACTGTCCTGCAACAAGAAAGGAGGTCATATGTTAACAAAAGGGGCT
>PKTV01000133.1 GCA_002868985.1 Desulfobacteraceae bacterium
CAGCCTTCAGGCAGACTGGTGTATTACAAGGAATCCCGGTATGGCCGGATTGAAGTCCAGAAGGATCAGGAGCAGTTTACCCTGTTTGTAGGGGGCGTCCCGATGTTCGGAACCCAGAATTTAAGCATGGCCGAAGAAACCATTCATTATCCTCTGTCCCAATTGCCCAGGGTACAGAATATTCTTTTGATTTCTGCTGAAGGCGGTATGATGACCGAGCTTGAAAAATATCGTCCGGCTTCCATCGATTATGTCGAACTGGATCCAAAGGTGGCTGAAGTTGAATTCAGGTTCAAAATGATAAAAAAAATCCCCGGCCTGAAGGTTATACATCAAGACGGGCGAGCCTATCTGGCCGATTCGAACAAGATCTATGATGCGATCATCGTCAACTTAAGTGAGCCGGATACATACCAAATCAATAGATTCTTTACAGACAGATTTTTCGACCTTGCAAGACGTCATCTGGCCCCACATGGGGTGTTGAGTTTTGCCATGAAAGGCTTTGAAAATTATTTGGCCGAACCCCAGCGTCAAAAGCTTTCTTCACTTTATAATACGGTGAACGACTATTTTAGACATGTGCTGCTGCTGCCGGGGCAAAAAATATTTTTCCTTTGCAGTTCCCAGCCGCTCAATACCGATATACCGGCGCTTCTGGCTCGAAAAAATATCCCCACTCGTTATATCAAAGGGTATTATTACGGCAATCTGACCCATGAACGAATCGAGCGCTTAAATGCCCTCATAGATCCGTTGACGCCTAAAAATCGTGATGATTATCCCCAGTTGATGCGCCTGATGTTTCAGCAATGGTTCGCCAAGTTTTCCACTTCTCCAACCGCTTTCATTGCTATCTTGGCCGTGGTGTGCATGGTTTACCTTATTCGTATCAGTGCTGAAGAGTTTGTTCTATTTTCCACCGGCTTTACCGTCATGGGGAGTGAACTGTTGGTAATATTTGCCTTTCAAATTTTTTTCGGTTATATTTATTTTCAAATCGGTATCATCGTCACCGTTTTTCTAGCCGGCCTTTTACCCGGCGCCTGGTTCGGCCAGAGGTTTCGTTACAGGAGCAAGCAGACTCTGGCGCTTGCCGATGGACTGCTGATTCTCCTGATGGGTGTGCTGATTGTGGCTTTGAGGCAGGGAAGCTATCGTTTGCCGGTGAGTTTTTTCCTTTTTTACGGTTTTGTGGTGTCGCTGATCTGTGGCTTCCAGTTTCCGGTGGCGCTTTATTTGCGAGGCGGAGACGCTCCGGCAGTGACCCAGACCTTTTCCGCTGATTTAATCGGAGCGGCTTTCGGTACATTGATTACCAGTGTTGTTTTGATTCCCTATTTTGGAATCATTTGGGCGGCAGCCGGCCTGATCGGGCTTAAGATGTTGAGTTTAATAATTATCTTCGGGCACCATGAAAAAAATTAACCGACGTCGTTTTCTTTATTGTGGTGCCGGACTCCTCTGTAGCGCTATTTCTGCCAGCACTTTCTGGCCTTTTTCAGAAGAGACAGCGATGGCATCGGGTCCGGCAGATATCCGTGGCCATGTGTTCAAAGGGGATTCGCCCGAGACACTGTGGAAATGGTCCCACGAAGGATTTCTCTATACAAAGCTGGACAATAAACTGGTCATGTGCGGTATTTGTCCTCACCGGTGCCTTCTATCACCGGGTGACCGCAGTGTTTGTCGTTCCAAGGTCAATATGGACGGCATCCTTTACAGTTTGACCTATGGTAATCCATGCAGTGTGAATGTGGATCCCATTGAAAAAAAACCGCTCTTTCATTTCAAACCTCGCTCGAAAGCCTTTTCCATTGCCACCACGGGCTGCAACCTTCGCTGTTTGAACTGCCAAAACTGGGAAATTTCTCAGGCCAAACCTCACGAAGTGCGCCATTACGAGCTTTTTCCGGCAGATGTCGTCAAAACCGCACAGCGCAACGGATGTCTGTCCATTGCGTATACGTATTCCGAGGCGGTCACATTTTTTGAATACATGATCGACACCGCGCGTCTGGCCAGAGAGAACAAGATATCCAATTTGTGGATTTCGAACGGTTATATCAACCGAAAACCGCTGCTGGAGTTATGTAAGGTTCTGGATGCGGCCAACGTCAACCTCAAGTCTTACAGCGACGCCATCTATCGGAAACTGAACGGCGGACGTCTTCAGCCGGTGCTGGATACGTTTAAAACACTGCATGAACAGGGCGTCCATTTTGAGATAACCAACCTGGTGGTTCCCGGGTATGTGGATGATGACGAGATGGTCAAAGAGATGTGCCAATGGATTTTGACACATCTGGGGCCGGATTATCCGTTTCATTTTTTACGATTTTTTCCCAAATACAAACTCGACCGTTTGCCTTCGACGCCACTTTCAACCCTGATTCGGTTCCGAAAACTGGCAATGGCCGAAGGAATCCATTATGTCTATGTGGGCAACGCCGCCTATCCGGAGGGGAATAACACCTATTGCCACAACTGCAAAAAGCTCTTGATTGAACGAGCCGGTTATTTTGTGCCCACCTATAACCTGAACGGTAATACATGCAAATATTGCGAGACGGTGATCCCCGGACGCTGGGTATGATGGGTTACCAGAGAATTAAAAACTTCTTGTCATCTCTCAACTCACCTCTTAACTTCTCCATGTGCCTCAGTGCCGCTACTTCTCTTTCCAAATCCGCCGGTTTTATTTGAAGTCTATCGGCGATGTCCGCCGGCGTGGCACCGCCGGTTTCTTTTAATATGAGCAATATTTGTTGCTGGATCTCATTGAGTTCCAGGGCGCCGCCTTTGGATTTTGCAAAGGACTGGGCACTGTGTACCGCCCATGGGTCGCACGTTTTGGCCGGTGACAGCGCATCCATATAGCAGTCTTCGCATAAAACCTGTCCATGATGCGCTCTTTCTTCTCCGGTGTTTATGTCCTCCGAACAGCGGTTACATTTCATTTTATCACCTCCGTATTTTATTATTTCCTAAATCGAGTGTTTAAAATTATA
>PKTV01000330.1 GCA_002868985.1 Desulfobacteraceae bacterium
CTTTAATTATGGACATGCTCATTCTCCTTCCGAAGACCAAACTCTTGAAAATGGTGATGCGATTTGTGGAGAAGATGGATTCAAATGCTATAGTGAACGAATTTTAACCTATACATATTAGAACTTATCTTAAAAATAAGATTCGAGTTCAGGGCATAACGAGAAACAAGGTAACTGTATCAGCGGGAAGTGTCAGTATATACATAAGAATCGGCAGATATGATAAAATGTGTGCTCCAGCTCTTCAAGTAACACAATGTATTATATGTTACTTTTTATGAAGGGTTTTTGTCAAGTAACAAACCATTAGGTATTTTTCGGCAAGGTTCGATGAAGCTGTTCGATGATAATGGGGATTGCCGGGGGAATTCGCTGACTGTCTGCTATGATATTTCGTATCATGGAAAGATGTGTGCCCTGAACGATTCGGAGAGGAACACCCGTAAGTTGTGCCGAACGCACAGAAACAAGGCCATCACCGATTTCATTGGACACTGAAAGAAGAACGTTCTCCATTTCTTTTACGGCAACCCGGGTATCTTCCGGCAGTTTGACCGTTAAGTTATGGGCGAAGTCCTCAATTTCATTCTTTTGCCACGGGTTCATCGTACCTGCAATGACCAGCATGTTTACATTGCGGGGGTGAGGTCGACGGTTCAACCGTTCCAGAAATGTGCTGCCTGGCGTCAAATCAATACCCGCCTCTCCTGCACCGTCGAGGATTCCATGAATCCAGTGGTATTTTTCATTGAATAGACCTATTATCTGTTCACGAAATTCGGTAAAAATACGAAATCGAGCTAATTCCGATCCATGATTCGGGGTGCCCACCATGATCAGTTGCCAAACGGCGGGTAGCTCTTTTTTATCTACTTTTTCAACATAGGATAACGATGGATGGGTCAGCATCTCACGTGCAACCAATCCCCCCATGCTGTGTGCAACAATTGAAATGTTTTTTGTTTTTGCCAGACTGTGCGATTTGATGCATTCTAAGAAAAATTGGGCGGACTCTATTATGTGCTGATCGTTTGGATACGTCATGGTCCAAACAGAAAAACCTTTTTCGACCAAAGCCGGGGCCAAATTCATCCAGACTTTTCCAGGTTCGTCAAGTCCGTGGACCAGGATTACCGCAGAGGTTTGTGCATCAGGTTTTACCGAAGTTTTGGGCTGATCAAAAGGTTTAAGACCATACATGGCTTTGAGTTGGTTGACGGCTTCCGGATATTCTTTTTTTACAGCCTCGCGAATATGGGTTCTTATTTGGCGCTCTTCTTCTCTAAAAAAGTGACGCACGACCTGTATCACCACAACTAACGTGATACCGAGAACGATCAGAATTACCCATAGATTTTTATTACCGATTTTCAAATGTCATCCTTATAAAATGGTTTTTAAACCTATCATCACAAGTTAGAGTGTGGATTCGATTTTAACTTTCCGAAAAAACTATTTAAAATGTTTTATTCACCATTCAAGATTTGCCCGTATTCCTTAAGTTGAACCAACATGACAGAGCAAATGCCGCTATCCCCAGAATCAAGACTGCCGCGTCCACGACCAAAGGGTCCCATGTAAATCCTGTTAGTTTATCTGTATAGTACTTGACGTAGGAATTCGGCAGGTTAGTTTCTCCGAGTTTACGCTTGACCTCCCAATGCCAGTCCGTACAAGGGCAGTAGCCCCACCCGTAAAATATTCCTAAACCGAACCAGGACAAGATAGTTAGGCTAATAGTTATCAAATGTATGCGTCGAGTCCTTTTCCACGCCCAACCGGTTAGAATAAATAGAATCAAGCTGCCATGAAATACGATGAAGAAATAATCAAGGAACGTGTACATTCAAATCCTTTGGATATCCATGATATGTTTTTCTGTTATTTCATGTTCCGGATTCGCACTTCAATTTCCTTTTGATCTTGAAGCAATTTCAGAAGTTTCGAGGTGTCTGTGTCGCCAAAATGATAGGGGTATAAAATTTTCGGCCGAAACGCTTTCGCGGCGTCGGCGACCATCTCAGGTGTCATCGTATACGGCAGGTTCATTGGCAAAAAGGCACAGTCGATCTCTCGAAGTGATTTCATTTCAGGGATGTTTTCCGTGTCCCCTGCAACATACACCCGCTTATCCCCAAAGGTAATGATGTATCCGTTTCCGACACCTTTTGGATGAAAGGGTTGTCCGTTATCCCGTTTATGGATGAGATTGTAAGCTGGAATCGCTTCTATTTTCAATCCGTTGACGGTTTGAACGTCCCCGTTTTTCATAATAATGCCGTTTTTCACCTGTTTTGAACAGGCTTCGTTTAATACCATCTTTGTTTTTTCAGTTCGGACAAGCGCCAGCGCTTTCAAGTCTAAGTGGTCGAAATGCTCATGGGTGATCAGGATAACATCCGCCTTCGGGAAAGTCGCATAATCTGCGACTTTGGTGAATGGATCAACATGGATAATCTTTGTGCCAAAAGTAAACATCAGGGTTCCATGGCCGATAAATGTGATCGTTAAATCACCGGCAGATGTTTTTATGATATCTGTTTCATATGGTTCATTGGCGGCCGATGAGAACGTAAAAAACATGAGAACAAACAATATTAAAAAGCATATTCTACCCATTTTTATACCTCCTTATTTTTAAAGAATGCTTCATTTGTTGTTCTGTTATTTATCTGTTAATCATAGTCAATGTTCTCTCTAACCTGTCGAAATTGGGCTCTAATCCTACCTGCCGAAACACCCATGACGATAGATTGTACGGCACCAATTTCATCGTCAGTTAGACCATTTTCTTTGGCAACGCCAAAGTAATGTTCCATTCATGGGTAACAACCAATGGCGAAGGATGTTGCCAACTGGATCATAAGCGTTGTTTTCGGATCTAATATTTCATTGTTGGCTATTGATTCGTAAAACTCGTCATATGCATGTTTTTGCTTTTTTGGTAACAATGGCTTTCCTTTCATTTGGATTGGCATAACACAGCTCTTTAGCCGCAGCGATTA
>PKTV01000191.1 GCA_002868985.1 Desulfobacteraceae bacterium
AGAACGCCGAGCAGGACAAAAAGGGCCATTTATGGATGGACACTAATTTGTATTGACATCACCCATTTGGTGATATAAATATTTAATATTTGTAGTCAGAAGGCTACTCTAATAATTTGTCTCATTAAAAATAATCGAAACCACGAAGGTATGGATATCAGGAAGATATTGTAACTTTGTGGTTTTTTTTTGGAATAGGAGGTTTTTCATGAAAAAAAAGACCCTATTTCTATCAATCATTATCATGGGGTTAATAATTCCAGGGCAGACTTTTGCACATTTTGGTATGGTGATTCCATCGGATTCCATGGTCATGCAGGAAGACAATCGAGCCGTTGCTCTTTTGGTGTCCTTTTCACATCCTTTTGAAGGTGTAGGAATGGAACTGACAAAACCCCATGTTTTTGGTGTGATGGCCAACGGGAAAAAACAGAATCTTCTGAGTCATCTGAAAAAAATACAAATCATGGGGCATACAGCTTGGAAGTTGGATTATAACGTCAAAAGACCCGGCGTGTTTATGTTTTACATGGAGCCAAAACCTTACTGGGAATCCGCGGAAGACTGTTTTATCATACATTACACTAAAACGGTGGTTACGGCATTTGGTGACGATGAAGGCTGGGACAAAGAAGTGGGATTGAAAACCGAGATTGTCCCCTTAACAAAGCCTTATGGCCTCTATGCCGGAAATCTTTTCCAGGGCATTGTCAAACTAAACGGGAAACCGGTCCCATATGCCGAAGTTGAAGTGGAATTTTATAATAAAAACAAAAAGTACACCGCACCCACGGATTACATGGTCGCCCAGACCGTCAAAGCAGACAAAAACGGCGTATTTTCCTATGCCGCACCCAAATCCGGATGGTGGGGTTTTGCCGCTTTAAGCCAAGGAGACTTTAAATTAAAACATGACGGTGAAGACAAAGACGTGGAGCTGGGTGCTATCATCTGGGTAGAGTTTCATGATATGAAATAGAACTTTAGAACAGTAGATAGTGAATAGTAAATAGTGACGAATAACGAATAAATTTTGCCACAAAGACACTAAGACCCGCCCGCCTCGCCTAAGGCGAAGCCGATGGCGGGCAGGCACAAAGGATATTTTAATTATTCTTTCTTCGTGCCTTGGTGCCTTAGTGGCAAAATGGAAAAGTTTTGTCAAAAAAAGCACAAAATTCAATTTTAAGCAACTAATACAAAACACTTTTATTATTTAGAGCTATGCATATTTCTGAAGGCGTATTGTCACCGGCCATTCTCATAGGGGGGGCGACCCTTGCTGTGGCAGGTGTTGCCATCGGCATGAAAAACCTGGAACAAAAGGAAATCCCCACCATAGGAATTCTGTCGGCAGCTTTTTTTGTGGCCTCATTAATTCATGTGCCCGCAGGTCCGGTTTCAGCGCATCTTATCCTAAACGGTCTGGTGGGGTTGATTCTTGGGTGGAAAGCCTTCCCCGCCATTCTCGTCGGTCTTGCACTCCAAGCACTCCTTTTTCAATTTGGAGGGATAACAACCCTTGGTGTAAATACCCTGAATATGGCGCTTCCGGCCGTAGTCTGTTATCACATATTCAAAAACGGTTTGAAGACCGGCATGGGTAAGTATACCGTCATTATCTGCGCATTTGCCACCGGATTTCTTTCAGTTCTGTTGTCCGGTATTATGGTGGGATTGTCTTTGTATTTAACCGGCGAAGCGTTTTTACCCGCTGCAAAACTGGTGGTTGCGGCCCATCTGCCTGTGATGTTTATCGAAGGAATTTTGACAACCACCTGCGTCCTGTTTCTAAAAAAGGTAAGGCCTGAAATTCTGGAGGAAAGTCATGTTTCGTAAAAATCCATATAATGCAGTCCTTTTTGGGTTAAAATATAACAATTTTTGTCTGATGTTCACAATGCTGTGGCTATTGTTATTACCCGTTTCGGTATCTGCTCACAATGTCACTGTTTTTGCCTGGGTGGATGGAGATACCATTCACACCCAGAGCAAATTCAGCGGAGGCAAACGGGTAAAAAACGCACCGATACTCGTCTATGATTTCAAAGATGTCTTGCTTCTTGAGGGTAAAACCGACGAAAACGGGATGTTTTCTTTTAAAATACCCCAAAAGACCGCATTAAAGATCGTATTGAAAGCGTCCATGGGCCACTTGGCTTTTTGGAAATTACAGGCCGAAGAACTTGGCGAGACTGAATCAAAGACCGCGGTCCAACCGACCGGCATGAAGGTTCCACTTGTAACCGATTCAGGTTCGGCCGGTATTGAAAAGAATGTCGATGTTTTGGAATCTACAAAGATATCCCTGGGAAGACGAGAAATCGAGGAAATCATTGATGCGTCTTTAGATAAAAAGCTTCGGCCCATTACCCAAATGCTGGCCGATGCGATGAACCAGAAGCCCGGTTTTACAGAAATTATGGGAGGAATCGGCTATATTCTGGGTCTGGTGGGTATTGCCCTTTATTTTGCAAACCGAAAAAGAAACCGCTAATGTTTGAAGAACTTGCAAACAATAATTCGTTTCTCCATGGGCTTGACCCTCGCGGCAAGCTCATCGTCGTGTTTCTATTTTCTATTGTTGTGGCAGCAGCCAAACGGTTTCCGGTTCTTTTGGTGTCTTTGACGCTGGGTTTGTTGATTGTACTGACAGCCAAAGTGCCGGCAAGAGAACTTATCAAAAGACTGATACCCGTTAATATGCTGATTCTTTTCCTCTGGCTTTTTCTCCCCTTTACATTTGGAGGAGAGCCGCTTTTTTTTGTGGGGCCCTTGGCCGTCACCCGAGAAGGCGTGTTCTATGCGACACGGATCAGCATTAAATCCAACGCCATGATGCTGATGTTGATTGCTCTGGCTGCGTCAACGCCCATCTTTTTCATGGGCCACGCTATGCACCAACTCAAAATTCCTAAAAATATCGTACATCTGTTTTTCTTTACTTACCGCCATATTCATGCCATATACAGAGAGTATCTTCGTTTAAAAAACTCAATAAAAA
>PKTV01000190.1 GCA_002868985.1 Desulfobacteraceae bacterium
ATGCTTTTGGGGAAGGGCTTTTCAATTCACCTCATATGCCAAAAATACTTTATTGGAGAGGACATCCTTTAGGTGAAATTGTTCTCCCAAAAATTTTCAGATTGTAGATATTCGTTGTTGAATTGTGATACTTTGTGGTATTTTGATTTTAATATATTACTCGTTAAGATTTTGCAACTGTTATGACGTCGGCGTTAATTTTACCATGATCATCTTCATCATCACTTATCATTCATGGGAATCAATTTCAGATTTCGTTTGAAACTTGCAAATATTTTAGCTTTTTAATTTATCCCCATACATGACACAATTGCTATAACTTTATTTGTTCACAGCCCCACTTTTTGGCATGAAACCGGTAGGATCGCAAGCCCTTCGCATTACACGTACTTCATCTTCCTCAGCTGGCGCACCATGGATAAGCTCTATATCCTCTATCCTTTTAGGTTTAGGATCTTTTGGGTTATAAAATTAATTAGATTAAAATCGTCGGAAGTATTTGAATCTGAATTAATATGATGAGACAAAAATGGCGAGACATCAAGGGCAAAGGATGAATCCTTTGCCCTTGATGATGGTTAGCTGTTAATAGGGATGAAATTCACGTATTTGATACATAGGTTTACCTGTCTTTTTATCCATTTCCGTGAAGTGCTTATGGTATTCGGTGACTTTAAAGAGTCCCGCAAACTCGTTGCATACGGCATGACCGGCTTTGATCCACCCTACAATACCTTCTTTGACTGTCCAAACATTGGTATAACCATACTCGACAAGTTTTTCCGATACATAGGCCTGTCTTTTTTTCGTTCGGCACCAGACCACGATCTTGGCGTTTTTATCTTTGACTTTTTTAGGAATCGTGTACATGTGGCCTGAATGAATGTGGTCCGTGTAAGGGATGTGAAAGGCGTAGAACTCCGGATGAGTGCGGGTGTCGATCAGATAAGCTTTCTCTTTTCCGGCAACGACTTTATCGTAAAGTGCTTTAAACTGTTCAATAGAGAGCTGGCGCTCTGCTGGAACGGCTTTTAATGCCTTTGACCATACCTTCTTTTCATTGGCTTTGAGCATTTCTGAGTCATCGGCAAAGGAAAAGCCGACTGCTCCCAAAACAAATACAAAAACAAGTACAAAAACAAATGACTTTCTCATGTTAAAACCTCCTAATCTTAAACAAAAATTGGATAATATATTAAAAAGTTACAATTGTGAGGCAGCCACCACCACCTTCCCGCTTTATGTTGAAGCGTTATGAGTCAAAGAATTATTCCAAATACCGATGCTTGTCAAGGACTGATTCAAAAGATATCAATAGCATTTCAACATGGCCATTTTAAAAAATATTACACCGTAAGTTCTTGGAAACCTAAGATAAAAAGTTGGTTCTTACATGGGGTTTGGTTATTTTTAGCGCTTTATGGGTTCATGATATGAATAAGATGTCTCAATTCATCTTCTGTAAGTTTTACCGGCGGCATTTGCGTGTTGACGCGGATATCGCGGGGATTTTTCAGCCATTGTCTTAGGCGTTTTGAATTCCAGAATTTGTCGTCTTTAAAGCTTTTGAAATAGAATCGGCTGAAAATTCCGGAAAGATTTGGGCCGATATCGCCTTGACCTAAGCCGCCCAATTGTTGCGTTAACACCCGGTGGCATGAACCGCAATGTTTATTAAATGTGTTATCGCTGTCTTCTTTATTTTTTTCAAAGTGAATGATCCTGGCTGTTTCGTTGGAATCTGACGCATAAACAGCGCTTGACGCTAAAATGGCGTTCACCAGTTTGAGAATATCCGATTCGTGAAAATAAAAATTAGGCATAAATACTGCCGGACTTTTGATGGCAAGAGCCAGGGCCTCGGGCAGCGTTTTATCCAAAGACGCATCCAGGTGTGATGCCAGGCGATTCCCTTGATGGCCGGTCTCGTGACATCGCCGGCAGCCTGATGTATCGATCAGCCGGCGGCCATCTCTTACAACAGAATTATCCGGAAGTGTAAAGCAGGCATATTCTCCTTGAATCAATCGATAATGGGCGATGTGTATTCGATGGCTTCGGGAGTCTCCCCGGTGACAATCGACACAGGCGCCGTCTGTTTCAAAGTGAGGGGAATGGCATTCAACACAACCTTTATGGCCTTTATAAAAATAAGGGCCTGTTGACCACAAAAGCCCCAGTAAAATAATTAAAACAGAGACACGAATGCCCAATTTCCCCCCCGAAAAAACATGGCGATAATTGTTAATGCCGATATTACGAGAAAAATGATTAAAGTAACGATATTGATCCATTGCTGATCTTTGGGCAGCCATTTTGCCTGTTTGGCTTCAGAAATCCCCGGTAGGTACGGCAGGAGAAAAAAGCCTAATCCCGCCAGCATGATGACATAAATCAGGTGTGTTGAATAGCTCACCAATTCCTGTATCCAGAGAAAAAACCAGGCCGCTTTGGCAGGGTTGGGTGATTTTTCAAGATTTCCGGGGTTCTGCAATGGTGCAGGAACGATGAATGCCAACAACAGTAATACGCCGATAAGAAGCACCAAGGCTCTTTTGATCATTCGAAATAAAAACGGTGAAGTGGGGATATAATCTTTCACAGATATGGTAATACCTCCTTATCTTGACGAATTCGGTAAAAATGCAAAAACGAAAGGAGTAAAACCGCTATGGGTATGACAACAATATGGAGGATGTAAAAGCGCAGCAAAGATATCGGCTGCCCGACACCGTCCGGCGCCAGAATTTGAACGATCGTATTCCCCAGCGGTACGGTTTTAATCAGTTCCATACCGGTCTGCGTGGCCCATACAGCAATCTGGTCCATGGGCAGAAGATATCCGGTATATGCTTCAAAAAGCGCCAGGCAGAGAAGAAAAAAACCGATGATCCAGTTCAGTTCACGCGGTTTTCGAAAGGCGCCGGTGAGAATCACCCTCAACGTGTGCAGGAAAATAAGCACCAAAAATGCATGGGATGCCAGGCGGTGAAGGCTGCGAATG
>PKTV01000359.1 GCA_002868985.1 Desulfobacteraceae bacterium
AAGGGGCGGTTTCGGGCTGGATCCCGGGACATGGCACATTGAATCCAAGCGACGTTTTGAGGGATTTTTCCATCAGAAGGTCGTTTAAGGTGTCCTTCATAAGGTCCGGTGGCGGACAACATCCGTTCGTACTGCAACGACGTGACAACATTTTGATATCTTCCGTAACCAAACTCTCCTTCTTCAGCCGTCAACGCCGGTTCGAAACCGGTTGAGATCACCACCGCACCGGCGTCGATTTGAAGGCGCTCCGGCTTCTGGTCGTATTCAACGGCATCGGCAGGACAGATTTTTTGGCATACGCCACACTTTCCTTTGGTTAAATAAAGGCAATGCTCGGCATCTATAGCATATTTTAAAGGAACAGCCTGGGGAAAGGTTAAAAAAGCCGCTTTTCGCATCCCCAGTTCCCCGTTAAAGGGGTCCGGCACTTTTTTGTTACATTTTTCAGCACACTTTCCGCATGCAATGCATTTTTCTTCATTGATATATCTGGGGTGTTTTTCAATGTGGGCGGTAAATCGACCGGGATCTCCGTTGAGTTCTAGAAGGCGACTTGTGGTCAGAATTTCGATGTTCGCATGTCCGGCCACCTGGACAAGCTTGGGAGAAAACATGCAGGTGGAGCAGTCATTGGTGGGAAAAGTTTTGTCCAGCTGGGCCATTGTTCCACCCAGGGTATGTGATTTTTCAATAAGATAAACGTAAAAACCGGTGTCCGCCAGATCGAGGGCACACTGGATACCTCCGATTCCACCTCCGATAACGATGACTTTTCCCACTGGATTTTTAAGATAAGATGCCATAATTATCACAGAAGGCTTTTGGTTTTTAACAGCCGAACAGGATTCGAAAAATGCGTCTTAAACCACTTCGGATCACCCCTGTCGCTGAAACTCAACCGGAGCAACTCGGTAAAATAAAATATCGGAATCGGCCTTGCTAAACGATCTTTCTGAATCATATCAAGATTCGACTGACACAGCGGGCAAGACACAACAATGGCTTCAGCACCGGCCTGTCGTGCTTTATCCAAAAGTTTTGTTGTCAAGGAATCTCCTATTTCCCTGCGAGCAATACCGATGCTGGCACCGCAGCAGGTTGCTTTATAAGACCAGTCGATGACTTGGGCGCCGGTTGCTGCTGCAATGCGATCCAGTGTTTGGGGGTTTTCATAATCCGTATAACCGGTAATTCTCGGCGGACGCACCATCTGGCATCCGTAATAGCAAACCAGTTTCAGACGCTTTAAAGATCTCAAAACCCGTTTTTTAATCTGTTTGATCATGGCCGGTTCCGCCAGAAAACGCGTCATATCATGAACTTTTAGATCACCGGTCACCGGCCAGGGAATATCCAATACTCTTTTCTGAATCATCTGCTGGGAAAACCGGAGTCGATTGAAGCAGTTGGCACATGGAGAAACGATATCGAGCCCCATTTGCTCGGCGGCAAATAGATTTCTTGCCGGCAAAATGACCGACATGGCCTCGCTGAGACTGTGGGCAGCTGTGGCGCCGCAACAGGACCAGTCGTCGATTTCAACCAGATCGATATCCAGCGCTTGAAATACCGCATCAATGGATCGAGCATAGTCGACGGCCATACCTTCCAAAGAACAGCCGGGATAAAAAGACAGCTTCATCAAACAATTTCTCCGCGGGTCTGAATGTAGGCTTTTTGAATGTCCTTGATGGCTTTTGATCTGGATGTAAAGGGTTTCAATCTTCCTTTTCTCAACAGGGCCAACCCCAGTAATAACTCTTCTTTAAAGCTTCCGTTTTTTATTTTCTCATGCAATATATTCGGCTTTAAGTAATAGGCGTTCATTAACTGGAATTCGTTGACCCTGCCGGACTTTTCCAGCACTTCCAGAAACGTCTGATGAAATACGGCAAGGTTTCTTTCTTTCGGTGTGATGGACGAGTGTGCTGCAATGTTTCTCAAATGATTGATGACTTCCGCAACACCCACCTCGTTGGGGCAGTAGGTGGTGCACATTTCACAGGACAGGCAGACCCATATGGTCGACGATTTTAACAGGTCTTCGCGCCATCCCAGTTGAACATAACGTATTGCTTGGTGGGGTTTGATGTCCATAAAATGGCTGACCGGACAGGCATTGGTGCATCTTTCGCATTGGTAACACGCCGAAACATTGGCACCGGTCTCCCCTTCGATTCTGTTTAGAAAATAATCCCCCCTGTCGCCGATGAGCTTTCTTTTTTTGACCGGCTTGGGTTGGGTGATGCTTTTTTGATCCGCAACTGGCGTATTCATTGCTTTACCTTTTGTTAATTGACAATGCCGACTGTAGATGTGGGGCAGGGATTTATCTAAAATCGTTTGATTTTTATGGAAAGCATGACGACCATCAGATTACACGATCTGTGCCAGGACATCGCAAGAACGGCATACCTTCATCTTTTCTTTCCATTTTTCATGTGCTGTGCCGCAGCAAATGGTTCCGTTAACGAACCAGCACAACTTTCCTGCTCGAAACTCCCACGCAGGGCATTCTTTTTTTTGTTTTGTGGGACATTTCTTGACCGTCCAGCACGGTTTTTGTGCTTTGATAATGCTCCTTTTTCTGGCCATTAGAAAAAACATCTGTCTTTCCACATGAGGCGGCACGGATCGCCAGCCCTGCTCATAGCTGTGTATGGCCTTGATAGATACCCCCAAAAGACTCGCCATCTGTTTTTGGGTTTTGCTTAATTTTTTTCGAAATATCGCAAACTCTTCACTGTCCATATACTTCTCCCTGAATTTTAGTAAGATGAAATTTATAATATCAAATCTTTCATTAGTGACACAACGTGGTATTTCTTGTCAATAAAATAATGGCGGGAGTTTTAACCGCCCCATAAACTGGTGCACAAACTAATATTGAACCTAGAAAAGGTCAACAATAATACCTCAAAACAAAAGAAATAACACCTGGGATGACAAGCCATCTCAAAAATACATCTAACGCCCCATTACGGTGTTGCCC
>PKTV01000332.1 GCA_002868985.1 Desulfobacteraceae bacterium
CTTAAAGAAAGCGCTGATGACATGGATTTAACCCTATGAAAAAACGTAGACGGGACATAGATATATTCAGCCTTTCCTTTCTTGACTGTATCTGCTGCGGATTCGGTGCCATTATTCTCTTGTTTGTACTGTCCAAATTTGCCGAACCGGTGGTTATTGAACAAATCAAAGAAAACATGCAGGCTGAGATTGTTCGCCTGGAAAAGGAACTGTTTGAAATCCAAGGTGACACCCACATCCTGAATCGCGACTTGACGGCTAAAAAGGCACAGCTGTCAAAAGATAAGAAAAAGCTTGCCCGCCTCCAGGGCGATCTCTCGGTGATTAAAGGCCGATTTGCAGGATCCAAAGACGATGCTGTGGTTCAAAATATTATTGAAGGCAAACTGGCCATTGCCCGTCAGGAGCTGACCGAAGAAATGAAGCGGCTTTATAAAAGCCTTCCTAAAAAAATGACCCGTTCAGTGGGGGGTATTCCCGTGGACAGTGAGTACATCGTTTTTATTATCGACACTTCCGGAAGTATGCAGCGAAATGCCTGGAGACTGGTCCAGAAAAAAATGCGGGAGACACTCGAAATCTATCCGAAAGTCAAAGGTATCCAGATAATGAACGATATGGGAAATTTTCTGTTTTCCCAGTATGCCGGGAAATGGATACCGGACACCCCCGCTCGACGCAGGGCCATCATATCAGCCCTGCGTACCTGGAACTCTTTTAGCAACAGCAGCCCGGTGGAAGGTATTACCGCAGCGATCAATATGTTTTATTCGAAAGATAAAAAAATAAGCCTTTATGTATTTGGTGACGAATTCAGCGGTCTTGCTATCCAGCCGGTCATCAATGAGGTGGACAGAATTAACAGGGCAGCAATAGACGGTTCTCGTCGGGTCCGGATCCATGCCGTTGGTTTTCCGGTCGTTATGGAACAAACGAACCAACGCGGCAACACCGGTGAACGATTTGCCACGCTTATGCGCGCTTTATGTCAGAGAAACGGTGGTACCTTTGTAGGACTGAACAGCACGAGACCTTGAAACATCTAGAACCTATCTCAAAAACAATCTAAATGCCCATGGCGGTGTTGTGAAACGGTTCAAAATGTACTGCTCATCCCGCTTTTAGCGGGACTCTGCTTTTTCACCGCTCCACGCCCCCGATTCTCGGGATTTCGCAAAGCTCAACTTGCTTTTTGTTGAACCCTAATCTTATTTTTGAGATAGGTTCTAATATAAGTCAATCCGTACTAATGTCCATCCACGTATAAATATTTGGCATTATTATGTTTCTAATCCAGAAATGAGAATTTTTGCGCAAGATCAAGGAAATCAAGGAATTGCGAGGAGACGTACTTTAGTACGTCGCACAAGGAATCCCGCAGATTGACGCCGAGATTGCGGAAAAAGGCCATTTATGGATGGAAACAAATTAGTGTTTGAAACTTCTCTGCCCTGTATAGACCATTGTCGCACCCACCTCGTTACAGGCCTCTATGGATTGGTAGTCATTATCAGATCCACCCGGTTGAATCACGGAAGTAACGCCTTCTTTCAGTCCGACATCAATACCGTCTCTAAACGGAAAAAAGGCGTCACTGACCATTGCGGAGCCGATTAGTCCGCCTTTTTCGTCAGCCACTTTAGCATCAATTTCTGCTTTTTTATCTTCATCTTTCAAATCATTATAGGGAATATTATGCATTTCAAAGCAGTAACGGTCTGCCAGCTTTCGATAGGCCTTGTCTCTAGCAATTTCGGCAACACCCACCCGGTCTTGTTCACCGGTACCGATGCCGACGGTAACCTCGTCTTTGACATAAATGACAGAATTGGATGTAATGCCGGATTCAACAAGCCATCCAAAAAGCAGGTTGTTGTATTCCTGTTCTGTGGGCTCACGGTTAACCTGATACTGCTTACCTTTATAATCGCATGCTGCAAGTTTTAGATCTGCCTTTGTCCGTGCTTTCGGCACAAAAGACCACTGGGCGATGATACCGCCGTCAATCAGGCTCTTGAATTCCACACATCTTTGCCCCACAAAGTTCTGCAGCCTGTTGATATTACCGATACGTATCACCCTGAGGTTTTTTTTCTTTGCAAAGATATCCATTACACCGTCTTCAAAATCGGGTGCAACTACAACTTCAGCGTATTGTTCGGTGATGGCTTCCGCCGTTGCCCGATCTACGGCCCTGTTTACGGCGATACATCCTCCAAATGCTGCCACCCTGTCCGCCATGTTTGCCTTTAGATACGCATCTACCAATGTATCAGAACGGGCGACACCGCAGGGGTTGTTGTGCTTGACGATGACAACCGTGGGTTTATCCACAAAATATCTTAAAATGTTCATAGAGTTGTCTGCATCGGTCAGGTTGGTTTTGCCTGGATGCTTACCGGATTGCAAAAGCTCAATGTCTGAAGCCAGATGCTGTCCCGGCTGAATCGATTCGCTTTCTCCTAAAACCAGATTCCCATTGATCAGTTTGTAAAGTGCGGCTTCCTGACCCGGATTTTCACCGTATCTGAGCCCTTTTTGGATGTTATCGATGGTCCAGGCCACTTTTTCATAAAAAAGGGTTTGTCTTTTATCCTGATCCACAAAACTAATCTCCATATCAGGTGGAAAGTGATCGTCCATTATTGTCCGATACATCTTTTTTAAATCTTCAGCCATTTTTTTCTCCTTTTTTTGAAGACTGTTAATATTTTCGTAATAGTTAACTGAACTTCGGGGCGTTTTTCTAAATCGTCGCTCCATGGATAATCTTTTTTTAAAACGCGTGAGCTCGTTGCAAGGACTCGTAAAGAAAGAACAGGAATCTATCTTTGAAAAATTAATAAGTTTGCCACACAATCTGAATTTTCTTTTAAAGATGCGATGTCGGCATGCGTCTGTTCTTTCTAACGATTCCTAAGCCACTTAAACAGCACCCGTTTTAAAAAAAGATCATCCATTCCGCTATTAGCTGCGGGTTGAGAAGTA
>PKTV01000567.1 GCA_002868985.1 Desulfobacteraceae bacterium
GTGAAAAAAATATGACATCATCTGTGATCGACATAAACGTTCGGCATGACTCATAATCGTTACACCTCAAATTGAGCGCAAATAAAATTATCAGGGCACGCTGCCACGGCAAGATTTATATCGCCTTTTTTGAAAATATATGGCGATCATCATTTGCCGGAAGAAAGCCTTTCCAGATTTCACCAGATCAGGCTTAAGTCGAATATATGAATGCAAAACTTGAGTCATTACCTTATATTTATAACCAACAACATCCCCATTAAACATTTTGCTTGATTTGGATAAAAAGATATTGACAACAGGCAACGATAAGTTTCACGATTATCGGTCAGGGTGTAAATTTTGACTGAAGAAAATGGTTCCATTCATTCTCTAAAACTTTAAAATTTTCGCCGCTATGCCCATGAGCGATTATACCCCCATTTTGCCGACCCGGCATCGCAATTTGATGCAGTGGGCCCAACCCGTAATCTTCCTTCGGAAAGCGTTGAGGGTCTATCCGAATGAGATAAAACCGCTGCTTTGGGTTACCGCCATTCAACTGGTGATGAGCAGCAGTGCCATCCAGATCAATAATTTCGCCCAGACTGCCTTTCTCAAGCGTTTCGGAGTCCAATCCTTGCCCACCGTTTTTCTCGCAGAAGCGATCATTACTTTCTTTTTTTCCGGACTTGTCGGCATTTTTATGGAACGCTATCGCAACGTTCGTGTTTTTACGGTGGTTTTGCTTTATTTTGGTATTTGTATCGGTCTGATTCGATTGCTTCTGCCCTTACAGTTTGTCTGGATCTATCCGGTACTCTTCATTCTCAAAAGCCAATCTGTTGCCATTTTGCCGATTCTATACTGGGATATTTTAAGTGACTTGTTTACCACTCAGCAATCTAAACGCCTTTTCACACTGGTTACAGCCGGTGGTGTTCTGGGTACAACGGCGGGAAGTTTGATGACAGGAAGACTCGCCCGCTGGCTCGGTCTTAACAACCTCCTCTTGATATTCGTTGCCGGAATGGTGCTGGCCGCTGTTCTGAACGAATTGACTGAAAAAATCGTGGCCGCTCCCATGGAAACCCGAGTCGATAGGCGAAAAGGCAAACTCGAGGGGAAATTTATCGATAACTTCCGGGAATTTCTCACCAATGCTCGTCAATCGGTGTTGCTGAAATATATGATCCTCATCATCGCCATACCGAATATTCTGCTTCCCATCATGGACTACCAGTTCAATGTTGTTGTGGACAATCATTTCACCACCGAAGCAGCGACGCTTCATTTTTTCGGACTGTATCGCGGTATCTCCAATGCCGTCATGTTTGTCGTTTTGATGGTTTCCGGACGGATCATTACCCGCCTGGGCGTCACCACCAGTTTGCTGTTTCACCCAGCGAACTATTTTTTGGCATTCGGCAGTCTCTTTCTTCGATTCGACATCATATCAGGAATTTATGCACGCTTTAGCACCGAAACTCTTAAAACAACCCTCAACAACCCGGCTCGAACCGTCTTGTACAATTTTTTCCCCGAAAAAAGCCGGGCGCTAATAAGAGTTTTTTTAAGGGGCGCCGTGGTCAGGATTTCCGATTTTACCGGTTCCGGGCTACTGATTCTTATCAAAGGTCTGGTCGACCCACGCTGGTTGTCAATAGTGGCGGCCCCTTTAACACTCATCTGGCTGTTTACCAATATCCGTTTCAAAAAAGCGTATCCGTCAATTTTACTACAAACACTTGCTGAAAAGCACATCGACTGGTCAAATCTCGAAGACGTCAACCTTAAGGCGCTGTTCAAAGATAAGCGACTGCTGAACAAACTTAAGCAAAAAGTCGCCGCTGCAGAGCCAAGACTCGCTGAATTTCATGCAGAAATCCTGGCAGCGGCAAAACCGCCGGGATGGGCGGATACCCTTATAGATGCTTTACCAGCCCAGCCTTTAAAAACTCAAAAACGAATATTGGATCTGCTGGTTTCTGAGGATACGGTATCGGCTTTAGACAGACTTATCCTTTTGACCCGTTCGGCTTCGCCGGAACTTTTGTCGGTCCTGCTGGAGACGCTGGCCAAAATATCCCCTCAAAGATGTTCGTCAGTCATGGAGGGTTTTTTGGATCACTCAGACCGCCGGGTTCAAATCGAAGCGTTGTCCGGCTTCTACCTCGGAAAAGACCCTCGAAATTTGCCCATTTTCCGAAACCGCCTCAACAACTTACTCAACGGGGATGACTCTGACTTGCGAATGGGGGTCGAGATCCTCAGCAAAACCGGAGATAACGCTTTTTCCAACATCCTGCTCGAGCTTTCGGCCGGAGAAGATCCGGAATTAAAAGCATGGGCCATTTCCGGACTGACAAAGATGAAGCACAAGGCTGTCATTGACATCGTTCAGGCGTCGATTGAAGATACCTCGCACCAGGTTCGTAAAGCCGCCGTTGAGGCGATCGGCGTTTTGGGAAATAACATCCCTGTCCGGATGTTGATAAAGCGCTTAACGGATTCGGATTTGAGCATTCGGTCCCAAGCCGCTTTGTTGATTAAACAGCGAGAAAAAGATGCGTTGCCCGATCTATTATCAGCCCTTCGTCTCCCCTCCCGTGTTCTAAAAAACGAAGTCCTTGCGCTTCTTGATGACATCGGTGTGCCTGCCGTAATGCTTTCCTCTTTTATCGTTAATGAGCTTAAAACCGCTTATGGTTGTCTGGCCCAGGTGAAAATCCTAGAATCCGGCCCATTAAGCCCTGCACTCGCCCTCTGCCGCGATCACCTGTTGGAAAAACAGAATGAAACCATCGAAATTGTGCTAAGAGGGCTCGGGTCTACGGTCTTCGGAGATCGAATGAAACTGATTATACGAGCGATTCAGTCCTGAGAAAAGCGGGATGCAGATAACGCCATCGAAGCTTTGGAAAGCAGCCTGCACTCCGATATTCGACGTCTGCTTGTTCCGTTGCTGGGTGTGGGAACGATGGAAGAAA
>PKTV01000276.1 GCA_002868985.1 Desulfobacteraceae bacterium
GGCGTCTTGCGCCCCTGAATGTCGGGATTTCGCAAAGCTCAACTTGCTGTTGAACGTAATCTGCATTTTTGAGATGGCTTGTAATAGAATAACACTTTATCAGAAAACATATAGCCCTTTTAAGGACGGTTTCGCTTTTATTAAGAACAAACTAACAGGGGAGATAAACGGGACATCCTATCATCCCCCATCCGATCGAGGTTTTTGAATGCAACAGCCGAACGATGATTATATCAACAAACTGATAGAAATGGTGAACACCAGCCCCTATCCCCGGCACCTTCGAATGGAACTGGTCTCGATCTCTGTGGATCAGTCTGTGGTGAAGCTTAAAACCGAGCAATGCCATTTGCAGCCATTCGGGATTGTTCATGGCGGCGTGTTGGCCACACTTATCGATACCGCAACGTTTTGGTCTGTATTTCTAAGGCTGCCTGAAGACGCGGGTTTGGTAAACATTGATCTCAAGCTCAACTATTTGAAATCGGTAAGCACGGGAGCGATGACCGCACAGGGGCGTTGCATCAGGGCCGGTCGATCCATCAATTATGCCGAAGCAAGTGTAAAAGACAAAGAAGGGAACCTTATTGCCCATGGGACCTCAACCCTTATGGTATTGCCGGGAAAGGGGGTTCGGGTGGGAGCCAAGAAGTTTCTCGATCAGTGATTTTATATACAGCCAATTGAATGATGATTACAGAATTGCCAAAAGGTCTAACGATCAGAAATAGCAAGCCTTCAGACCATAAGCGAATCATCTCTGTGATGAAAGACTGGTGGGGGGGAAGAGACCTGACGTGGATGTTGCCGAAACTGTTTCTTGTGCATTTTTGCGACACATCATTCATTATCGAAAAAGGTGACAACCTTATGGCTTTCTTGATCGGCTTTCTATCACAGTCGAAAGCAAATGAAGGCTATATTCATCTTGTCGGGGTTCATCCCAATTATCGAGGTGTGGGGCTTGGAGAATTTTTATATCATCGTTTTTTTCAGATTTGTAAAAAAAATAACCGTGACACGATCAGGGCTTGCACATCGCCCGTGAATAAAGGGTCCATTGAGTTTCATAAAAAAATCGGATTCAATATTTTGAAAGGGGATGCTGAAGTTGACGGTGTTCAGGTGTCACTGGATTACAATCATCCAGGCGATTCGAAGGTATTGTTTGAAATAAAAATTTGACGGCTTCGTAAAAAGTCCATTTTCTGCGTTGCGCTTCATTTCGTGTTCACTGCGGCGTACATAAGTACGCCTCATTCCACGAAAATCACGACGCCTTTTTATCCCGCAGATTTTATACGGGGGAACTTGAACTTTTTACGAAGCCGTCTCAATTTTGACTTTTTACGAGTTCATCAAATTTAGAACCTCGAAATACATCTAATTACAAAAAGCAAGCAGGGCAGGTAAAAAAATAAGTTAAATAGTGTCCATCCATAAATGAGAATTTTTGTTTAAGATCCCCCGCTGGAAAGAACGGGATAAAAAGGCATGCGAAAAAAATAACCGCCCCGTTAAAGTACCGGGACAAGCCGGCATATATTTAATATTCCGAGGATTATTTTTTGAGCATAACGCAGATATTGGGCAAAAAGACCATTTATGGATGGACACTAACTGGCATCTGGAACGACGAATTCTTGCAGAGGCAGCTCACCTGTGGATTTAAACGGAATCGTCGAAGGCATTGTACCGCCTCCAAGCCGAAGACGTCCTGTGAGCTTATATCCGAGTTTTTCGGTTTCCGCCAGACCTCGCAATACCCTCACGACGTCTAAAACCGATGAATACAGCGTCATGGGAATAAGGGCTGTTTCATAAGAAGGGATATTTACTTTGACATTGGCCACGCCGGTGGCCAACCGTTTTCCGTTGAGTTCGAGATCGCAATTGAGACCTTTGATTTCCAGTGGGGTGTCATTGGTGTTAAAGACGCGCATTTCGATGGTAAAAACCGACTCAAAGATCTTTATTTCCTGAACGTTAAAATTTGCAAGGGTTATTCGGGGGGAATCCAACTGCTTACCCCATCCAGCACAACCGGACAATATCAAAAGAATGACGATTAACCCACCCAACAGGCTTATGTATTGCCGTAATGGAATCATGTCCTTATCCGCCTTTCCCATGTTTTGACGCACGGCATTGCATGGACGATTTTTTGATCTTTAACATCCATCAATTTTCATTCAAGATTCAGGTTATATAGCAAATTCCCAATACCTTCACTATAGGATAACAAAGACATTGTGTCAACGAAACGGGATTTAAAAAGGGGGTTGTCTGCCCGCAAATTTGGCCAAGGCTTTTCCTATTTGTGCTTCAGTGAAGGGTTTTTGAAGGATATCATTGACCCCTGAGGCATATGCCGTTTCATTGTCCTGGCCCTCGTTCTGGGTGGTTACCATGATGATGGGCAGCTCAACGTCGCTGTACCATTGCCGGACTCCCTTGGTGAATTCGATGCCGGTGATATCGGGCATGTTTAAGTCGGTGAGGATCACGTCGGGTTTTTCTTTTTGGACCCGTTCCAGAGCGTTGGCAGGGAATTCGAACAAATGGGATTCGCATCCCAAATTGTGGAGCACGGTTCTGTAAATGTTCAGAATCATCTTGGAGTCGTCCACGGCAAATATCTTCAGAGTGGCTTTTTCTTTTGCTGCCTTTTCCGGTGTAATCTGTTTGGCAAGATCATTGTGTCCTGCCTTTTCAAGGATTCTTGCAAAGTAGGATCGGACTTCAGGATGGGTTTTGTCGGTCAGATAATCGATGGCCGGCGTTTGAAAATAATCCTCATCCAAAAGGTCCAAAAAGATGGTGTCACACTGGGAATCAATGATGGTTGTCATGATTTTCAAGGCTTCCGGGTCTTCAGAGCGGATTAGATTCCGGATACCACCGGCCAGAGCGGCGTTGTAGTGGCGGTCGACGGCTTTTGCCGCAGCATTCCGAACGTTATCCACAGGGTCATTCAAACCGGCGGCCAACGTATAAACCCCTTTATCCAGCGGCAGCCTTCCCAGGGTTTCATACGCTGCAAATCGAACATTCGGATCTTCAGGCTGATGGTGTATAAGTTTTCGGATGGCTGGAATGGATGCGCTGTCTCCGATGTCGCCGAGTACGTTCAAAGAGTGAATGATCAGATCGGGATTATCAACAAAAAGATTCTTGATCAAAATACGAATGCTCATCACGCCGACGCCACCGAGTTTTTGCTTTACGGCGGTGCGTAAATGGGCGTGTTGCGACCCAAGTGTTTGATTGAGCATTTCCAGTGCTTCCGGAATCTGGATTTTGGCAATAATGTCAATGATCATAAGGTCCAGGTCAGAGTCCCCGCCAAGCCTGTCGCCCAGTTTCTGTATGGCCCCGGGTGTGGCCAGTGTACCCAAAGTGCGTATGGAAGCAATAATGACCTCATAATTACTAGAATATAGATATTCACTCACAGCGGTAACCGCTGAAGGGTCGGCGATCATTCCCAAAGCGATGATGGCCGACTCAATGATTTTGACATCCTCTTCGTTGGTCAGGATATCCAGCAAGATCGGTACAGCCTCCTCAAACCGGATTTCTCCCGTGGCCTCTACCAGAAGTGCCTTGACGGGGGATTCTATTGTATTCGATAGCAAATCCGAAAGGATTTCCGGACCATCCAGTATCTTTGAAAACAAGGTCTCTTTGAGTTGTGGAAATGATTCGGTAACGTCCGGGTTTTCAGCGATGACACCTGCCAGCAGGGGAATCGCAAAATCATCTTCTGCCCGACTGACTTCAAACAAGGCTTGTTTTTGGGCCTTTCGACTCACATGCTCCAGAGCGGAAAGAACGAGTTTCGCCTTGATCAAGTCCTTTTCTTTTATATCGAATCGAATCTCATCCAAAAGATCCTGTTCATTGATTTTTGCCATCCGCATTTCCTTTTTCTTAGTCAGATAAAGCTTGTTCGCGTTCAGGTTTAACAAAAGAAGGTGCTATTGTTCAGAAATATTTTGAGCGGCTTCCAAGACCTTGCCCATGATTTCGTTCATGTCGTCTTCTTGAATACCCAAAAATTCCATGGCCTTGTCATCCATCTGATACAACGTTCCGTCTATACCGAGTCCCAGACCCGTCATCATCGCGATGGCATCTGCCACATGAACGATGTAAGCCAATTTGCTGCCGTTTGACCGGGATGGGTGGTGGTGATATCGTATGGCAACGGTTAAGGGTTTCGGTATGTTCCAGGTTTTGCATACCTCAGATGCGACTTCTGTATGGTCGAGTTCCAAAACTTTCTTTTCAGCATCCAGAAATGTGTGTTCACCATCGGCCATAAATTCCTCAAAGAGTTCCCACCTCTCCTGGATATACGAGTCAAGAATGAGTTTGCCGGAGTCATGAATGAGACCTGATGTAAAGGCGTCGTTTGATAATGATGGTTCTGTCTTTTTGGCGATAATCCTGGAACCAAAGGCAACTGCCAGAGAGTGTTTCCAAAGGGCTCCTGCATCCAGCCCATAGCCCACCAGACTTTTGCTCAAAAGGCTGGCAGTACCCCCCATGGTAATGAGTTCTCCTAAGGTTTTATGTCCGAGGACAAGAGAAGCGCGTTGAATGGAGGTTACTTTACCGCTATACCCGTAGTATGGAGAGTTGGCCAGCTTCAGGATCTTGGCGGCAATGGCTTGATCGGTTTCAAAAAGATTTGCAAGCTCTTTAAAGTCCGATTTCGGATTTGCCATAATCTCACGGGCCTTAAGGACCGTTTGAGGCATGGGCGGTAAATCCTTCACGTTCCGCAAAATTTTCTTTTTTAAAACCTGGCCGGTTGGGCGATCGTTTTGCTTTTTTTTACTACGAAACTCGGAATTTATAGCTGACTTTGAGGTGAGATCGAGTTCGATGGTTCCCTTGCATGCCGGACAAGGAAAAGCGATCTTTTTACCCATTGGGAGACGTTCATCAGGGATGTCAAATACTTTGTTACAGTTCAGACAGTTTACCCGCATACAGAACCCCCTTGAAAATTATGGCGCTTTGAAATAATGAAACCGACGGTTGTCAGGGAATGAGTCTTTTGTATCAGACCAAGTGTCTCGCACAAAATATGCCAAAACTGTGCATGGGAAAAATCGACAATAATTTCATAACACATTTAAATTATATACACAACCGATGGTTAAGGATTTGACGAGAAGTGTTACAAAGTGTCATATTCCTGACGCGCAGCTTTTTTCTATTTACCGATGGCATCCGTATAATTTTACCTTAAAAAATTTCCTGGTCTTTTCCTCTGTATTGGTGTTGTTGAAAATTAAGGGTGCGAAGCTCAAATAAACGAGGTGAATCATACCGGCAGATCGTTTGCTCAAGAAAAACCTTGACACATTTTAAAATCCGGTCTGTATATAAAACATGGAGCAAGTAATAAATTAAAACGGCCTGCTCCCAAAAGATCAGGCTGCCGGCGAAAGTGTAAAAAGGAGCGTTAAGATGGAAATGATCTCAGTGGAAAATCATGGCAAGGTTGTGTTTGCAAAGCTGAATCACGGCGTTTCCAATGCATTGAACCCAAAGGGGATTAAGGAACTGGAAGCGGTCTTAAAGCAGGTAAAAAACGATTCCGGTATAAACGGCTTTGTTCTGGGGAGCTCCAATGAGAAGTTCTTTTCCATCGGTTTTGATATTCCGGAGCTGTTTGAGATGAACAGGGATGATTTCAGGGGTTTTTATCGTGTGTTCAATAAGGTCTGTTTGGATCTGTTTACACTGCCCAAACCCACGGTTGCGGCAATAACGGGCCACGCCATTGCCGGTGGGTGCATTTTGGCACTGTGTTGTGATTATCGGTTCATTGCAAAAGGGCACAAGTTGATGGGCCTAAACGAGGTCAAACTGGGCTTGCCGGTTCCGTATCTTCCGGACAGGTTGCTACACGCTCTGGCAGGGGTTTGCAAGGCACGTGAGATGATGGAGAGCGGCAAGTTCTATCCATCGAATGAGGCACTTGAAATGGGCATTGTGGATAAAATTCTACCCATCGAGAATGTTGTGAAAGCGGCCATCGAACACGCCGACACGTTGGGGTCGCTGCCCAAGGTGGGGTATGAGATGATCAAACAGAATCGGGTGGAGGTGATCGAAGAACAGGTGACGGCTCGTCAGGATGAGAAGGAGGCATCTTTCATCGAGAGCTGGTATTCGGATGAGGCGCGTAAATGCTTGGAAGAAGCCATGAAGAAATTTTAAACGCCAACCTTTTTTTAGGAACGGTTCCCACGGATTTTTCGCATTACCGATATTTTTGTTCCAGATCAAGCAGGGTCTGTTTCACTTCAATACCGCCGCCGAACCCGGTCAGTTTTCCACTGCTGCCGATAACGCGATGGCATGGAATAACAATAGGTAGGGGATTTCGGGCATTTGCCTGGCCCACGGCCCGACTCGCTTTTGGATTTCCAATGTTTTTGGCCAGTTCTCCATATGAAATGGTCTCTCCATATGGAACCTGACGAAGGGCCGTAAGTACCTTTTTTTGAAACGGTGTCGCGTTCAAACAAATGTCCAGGGAAAACGCTTTCAGTTTCCCCGCAAAATAAGCTTCAAGCTGGCGCAACACCTCTTGAAGGGGGTTGCGCTTTTTCACCCAATCGGATTCCGGCATAGCGGGATTGGCCCCTTTTGGAAAACTGATCAGACATGTTCCTTTATCGTTTCCCGCCACCAGAAGCTTTCCCACAGGACTTTTCATATATTGATAATAGATCATTGAAAAACTTCCTTTTTTTTCAAAGGCTTCTGAATAAACAGATAACTCAGGTTTCGTGCCTGAATATTACCAAAAGCAGTTAAAATAACAGGCTGATATAAATTTTTTCGGTCTTTTACGTTGTATTGGCGTTGCTGAAAATCAAGGATGCGAAACTTGAATAAATAAGTCAACTTGTTTTGTTTTGGAGCTGTGAAATCAATCATTCATAATAAAAAAGCCGGGATATAATTCCCGGCTTGTTATTTTTTGGCTCCCCAGCACGGACTCGAACCGCGGACTCGATGGTTAACAGCCATCTGCTCTGCCAACTGAGCTACTGGGGATTAATTGAAAAAAATTAACCTTATTTAAACTATAATCAAAACTCGATAATTAATTCCGACATAATGCCGAGTCTCTGCCAATTGAGCACCAGCGAAATCCCGCTTTGCGGGGCTGAGCTACTGGGGATCAAATGTAAACGTAGTAAATAATAAAAACTATATATCAAGTCAAGAAAAAATGTTTCTTTATTTGGTTGCCTATTTTCAGCTTGGTTTTATTCTCAAAGAAAGCTCATCAAGCTGGGCCTTGTCGGCTTCCGAAGGGGCATTGGTCAAGAGACAAGCCGCTTTCTGGGTTTTCGGGAAGGGGATTACGTCCCGTATTGAAGATTGTCCGCAAAGGATCATCGCCAAACGATCAAAGCCGAATGCAATTCCCCCATGGGGCGGTGCACCGGAATCGAGTGCCGACAGCAAAAATCCAAACTTTTCCTCATAGGTTTTTCGATCCATACCCAATGCTGCAAATACCCGTTCCTGCAATTCCCTCTGGTGGATACGGATGCTGCCGCCGCCAATTTCCGAGCCGTTTAACACCAGATCATACGCCCGCGATTTAACGGAAAGCGGGTCTTTTTCCAGCAGATCATAATCTTCTTCAAGGGGGGCCGTGAAGGGATGGTGAAGGGCCTGGTACCGTTTTTCATTTTCATCGTATTCCAGTAATGGAAATCGGGTGATCCACACAAAACTGAAGGTGTTCGCTTGTATCAACCCAAGTTTTTTCCCGAGAAAGTTGCGAAGATTTCCCAGTGCCTCGTTGGTGACTTTGGGCTGATCGGCCACAAAAAATACGAGATCGCCAGGCTGCATATCGATGCGCTGTGCCAGTGCCTGTTTTTCATCCTCATTAAAAAACTTTGCAATGGGAGATTGCCAAGAATCTTCATGCACCTTGATCCATGCCAGTCCCTTTGCTCTGTAAACGGCGACAAGCTCGGTCAGATCATCGATTTCTTTTCGTGTAAATTTGATGCAGCCTTTGGCATTCAATGCCTTGACAATGCCGCCTTTTTTGACGACATCGGCAAAGACCTTGAACCCTGCATTTTCAACAATATCTGAAATGTTTACAAGCTCCAGATCGAATCGAATATCCGGTTTGTCCAGCCCGAAACGGTCCACGGCATCTTCATAAGAAAGGCGCGGGAAAGGGGTTTTAGGATCGATGTCCAGAACGTCTCTGAAAAGTTTGGTCATGAGTCCTTCCGTAACATCCATTACGTCGTCTTCCCCGACAAAAGACATTTCCATGTCGATTTGGGTGAACTCCGGCTGGCGGTCCGCCCTGAGGTCTTCGTCTCTAAAGCATTTCACAATCTGGTAGTAGCGGTCAAACCCGGAAATCATTAAAAGCTGTTTGAAAATCTGGGGTGACTGGGGAAGTGCGTAAAAAAGACCCGGGTTCACCCGGCTGGGCACCAGATAGTCCCTTGCACCTTCCGGAGTGCTGCGGGTCAGCACCGGTGTTTCAATGTCGATAAATCTTCTGCTGTTCAGGTATTGCCTCACAGAGGTGGAAGCCTTGTGCCGGTTTATAATGTTTTTTTGAAAAAGCGTTCGCCTGAGATCGATATGGCGAAACTGTAACCGGATATTTTCCGAGACATCCACACTGTCTTCGATCATAAACGGCGGTGTTTCTGCGGCATTGAATATTTTGAGTTCCGTGACAAAAACCTCAATTTCACCGGTTTTCAATTTAGTGTTGGTCATCCCTTCCAGTCTTTTTTCCACCTTCCCACGTATGCCGATGACATATTCACTGCGGAGGACATGGGCCTTTTCGTGAACTTTGTGGCTGACCTTGTGGTTGAAAACAAACTGCGTGAGTCCTTCTCTGTCTCGCAGCTCAACAAAGATCACCCCGCCGTGATCCCTCCGCCGCTGTACCCACCCCATCAACACCACTTCAGTGCCGACATCGTTTGCACCGAGTTCACAGCAGGTATGGGTCCTTCTCATATTTCCAAGCTTATCTGACAATGGACTGACTCCTTTCTGACTTGAATCTTGCATGAAGATTAATGAGAATATTTAACTTTCTGCAATTATTTGGTTTATTAAACAATTGCCGCTTCAGATATAATTAAATTTTTGCTGAAAGAACTCGTGGAATAAGGGGTCGTAATGAAAGAACCTGCCCGGACTATTAATAAAGGTCTTTTGTTTTAACAGGAGTTTCATCTATAACGTTAAATCGACGATGGTTCTTTCAAAACGATCCCTAATCCACTCAGACAGCTTCCAGTCAAAAATTTAATCATATCTGAAGCTTATAGTGAAAGCCTCCAACTCGTACAAAATTCGGGTCTAAAATCACGAAATCTTCGCTTCAACTTAAATTGAGCGATTGTCGAGGTTGCCGCATATAAGCAAGTTGAGCGCAGCAAAATCCCGCTTTGCGGGAGAAGATGACGTTCCGGCTATAGTCAACTATGCGGGACGGTATCTGACGCAGTTGATGCGGTAAGATCGGCAATCCCGGAGGATTTCAAATTTTAAAAATATAAATCAAGATAATTCGTTAAAAATAAAAAATATTTTATTCCCTTTTAATATTTGAAACGCTCAGTTTAAGTTTGATATTCTCCACAACATCTTCAATGGGGATCAACACTTGATCTTTTGTGTCCATGTCACGTAAAATAACCTTGCCTTCTTTAATCTCGTTATCCCCCACGATCAAGACATGTTTTGCCCCCAGTCGATGGGCTCGCTTCATTTGGCTTTTTAAGCTTTTGTCGCCAAATTCCATTTCAGCTTTGACGCCTTCAAGGCAGAGTGCACAATTCCATTCAAAAGCCAAAGAACCGCCCTTTTCACCCAGAGCGGCAATAAAAATGTCAGGGGTTTTGACAAGATCGGTGCTGTTGGAACCGGCAATTTCTGTTAATCTATCCAACCCGATGGCAAAACCTGTTGCCGGAATATCGGGTCCTCCCAATGCCTTGATCAGACCATCATACCGACCGCCGCCTGCAATGGCATTTTGTGCGCCCAATGCACTGGTTTGAATTTCAAACGTTGTACGGGTGTAATAATCCAGACCTCGAACCAGACCTTTGTCGACCACAAATGGAACGTTTAGCGCTGAAAGGGCCTTTTGGGTGGTTTCAAAGTGTTGATCACAAGTCGGACACAAATAATCCGGAATAGACGGTGCGTCCGTCATGGCCGCCCGGCAGGCAGGCACCTTGCAGTCGAGTACACGCAAAGGATTCCGGTCTTTTCGACGGACACAGTCTGAACAGAGATTTTCATTTAAAGAGGTTAAAAAATCTGAAAGTGCTGTCTTGAACATTGGACGGCATTCAGGGCACCCCAGTGAATTGATATGGGCGTTCACATCGGAAACAGACAGTTTTGAAAAGAGTGTAACCAGGATAAAAATCAGCTCAACATCAGCCAGGGGTGAATCCACACCAAAAATTTCAGCATTGATCTGGTAGAACTGCCGGTATCTCCCTTTTTGGGGCCTCTCTCGACGAAACATGGGACCGATGGTATAAAATTTCCGGACCGGATCTGTTGCATACAGTTTGTGCTGGATATAGGATCGACAGACCGATGCGGTAGCTTCGGGCCGAAGGGTGATCAGATCCCCTTTTCTATCCGGGAAGGTATACATCTCTTTTTCAACAATATCGGTATCCTCACCAATGCTTCTGGCGAAGAGCTCGGTGCGCTCCATGATCGGGATACGGATCTCTTTGAACCCGAAATCTTCAAGAAGAGACCTGGCGGTCTTTTCAATCTGTTGCCAGAGCTCCACTTCTCCGGGGAGAATATCCTTAAATCCTCTGATTAACTGAATCATCTTTATTTCTTTTCCCACCGCAAAAGTTCCGCCACCTTACTCAGGGTGCTTCCCTCTTTAATTTCTTCTCGTATGCGGTTTTCTCTCTCAAGTACATCCATGCTTCGGTTGGCATATTCTACGGCGATGGCTTTCGGCAGCACGACCACCCCGTCGTCGTCGCCCAGCAGCCAATCCCCGGGTTCTACGCGCATATTGCCCACCGTTACAGGAACACCGATCTCTCCGAACCCTTTGGGTTCGCCGGCATTGGGCATCACCAGTCTGCTGAACGCCGGGAATTTCATTGCCAAAATTTCAGGGCTGTCTCTCAGGCCGCCGTCGATGACAACGCCGCCAAGATTCCTTTGAACCGCCGAATGCGTTGCCAGCTCTCCCCAGAGGGCGGGCCCCGCCCCACCGGCGTCGATAACAATAATTTCACCCGGCTGTGCCACGTCGATGGCCTGAACCGGTTTGGCCCAGTCTCCGGGATATGTTCTTACGGTAACCGCCTGTCCCACCATTCGTATGCCTGGAAAAAGCGGTCGAATTCCCTGCAGAACCCCCCCCCGATGCAATGCATCCGAAAGGTTCGCTGACGATACCATTTCCAGAATTTCCCGAATCTGAGACTCGCCTTTTCGTTTAAAAAGGGTGGTGCTGATGCTTTTTCCGGTATCGAGCCCCTGGCGGATTTCTCGAGCCGCCTGTTCAGGATCCATGGCTTTGGTGATGGCGCCTCCCACAATAACGATGGCTGCACCGGCCTCCACCGCTCTGGCAGCGGTCTCGGAATTTATACCTCCGGCCACCGCCACCGGGATGGACAATGCTTCGCTGACCTGGCGTAGAGCGTCGAAAGGATCTTTACCTTCCATCTGCTCGTCGATGGCGCAATGTACCGACACATAGTCAGCCCCAAAGTCCTCGACCTGCTTTGCTCTGGACAGAACATCATCCACTGCGATCATATCCACCACAATTTTTGCCCCATAGTTTTTTCCGGCCTGGATGCACTCCCGGATGGTCGCATCGCTGGATGCCCCGAGCACGTCAACGATATTGGCACCTGCTTTGGCTGCAGTTTCGACCTCGGTTCTGCCGGCATCCATGATCTTCATATCTGCAACGATGGTGCTGTCAGGAAAAAGTTTCCTGAGTTCCCTGACGGCATGTAGACCTTCACTCTTGATGAGCGGTGTGCCGGCTTCAAGCCAGTCAACGCCGCCGGCAATTCCGGCCTGGGCGCTTTTCAGCGCCCGTTTCAAATCTACAAAATCTAAAGCCAATTGCAGGATTGGTTTCATATTTCCTCCTTTACTCAATTACCGCGTGTCTGGATGAAACGCTTCCGACATCCTTTTTACGGGTCTGATATATGTTTAACACCACCGCCTCCAAAAAGAGAAAGGCGGATTGTTCAAATAGGGAACCAGCCATCTGAGCTGATTCCGGCTCACCATTCCGGCACAGTTTGGTGGTTCCGGGAAGGTGGAGGCTGTGATCCACCAGTGAACCGATTTCGGATTCAATATTTCCAAGGATACCATATGTTTCGGCCTCGTATTGTTTGGCGAGCCTTACCGCCTCGAGGGTCGACGGAGTTTTCCCGGATCCGCTTAAAACGATGAGCAGATCGTTATTTGTAATGGCGGGTGTAATGGTTTCGCCGCAAAAGTAAACGCTGTATCCCAAATGCATCAATCGCATACAAAAACATCGCAGGATAAAACCGGTTCTTCCTTGGGCGGAAAAAAAGATGGATTCCGCGTTTAGGATCCTTTGGATAAAATCTTTGACAAGTTTCCCGGTGATATTTTTCATCAGGCACCGGTTCTCCTCCAGAATAATTTCCATCAGTTCCCGGAAGGTAAACGATTTATCCTTTGTATTGTTTTTTGATGTCGGATAATGTTTCAGAACAACCTCTCAATCGGGTTTCCCCGATAAATCGGGATCTACTATTCGCTTCGACGCGTGTCAGGTTTCAGTAGTACCAAAAATTGGCTGAACACTGAAACCAAAAAGTCTTGGAAATTTATTAATAAACTGGTAATGCATCCGTTTTCGATCAGACACTATTTAGAATGAAACCTTCCAAATTCTATCGTATAAAAAACCTTATTTTTGAGATGTCAACGTATGGCCAATAGGGCTGCGTGTCAAGAAAATATTAAACACCCAACATATCGAAATGATACGCTGCTTTGGCTTGACAATGGCTGTTTCACCATTGTAGTCACTGTAAATATCATAATTCAAGTTTCACACCCTTTATTTTTAACAGCACCAATATCGTTTAGCAGGTGAGCACATTCCGTGAATACGTACTGAAACTTGAATTATATGCAAACTCTCAAGGAAAACAAAATGAAACCTTTATTTGCCATCGTCGGATGTGGAAAAGTGGGAACAGCCCTTGCGATATTTTTAACCCGGGCCGGATACCGGCCAGCCGGATTTGCCAGCAAAAATCTGTCATCAGCCAAACATGTCGCCGACATTGTTCTTTCCGATCATTTCAGCGATGTTCCATGGGACATCACCCGACATGCGGATGTCGTGTTTATCACAACACCCGACAGTGTTATCAAAGACACGTGTAATGCTATTTCCCAAAACATTGGCTTTGCCGATAATGCTGTTGTGATGCACTGTAGCGGGGCACTGGCGTCATCTGTGTTGTCGAGTGCGAAAACATGCGGTGCATGGATAGGATCCATGCACCCGTTACAGAGTTTTGCTTCGGCCGATTACAAGACCAATCCTTTTCAAGGGATCATTGTTTCTTTAGAAGGTGAGGATCCGGCAGTTAACACCGCTAAAACAATTGCCGCAGATCTCGGTGGGACGGTGGTGACCCTTCTAACGGAGGCCAAAACCCTTTACCATGCATCGGCAGTGGTGGCCTCAAACTATCTGGTCACGCTGCTTGACCTTGCTGTTCGACTCATCGAAGAAGCCGGAGTCAAGCGGCAAGATGCGTTTAATCTATTAAAACCCTTGATTGAAGGGACGTTGTCAAATATAGGAAAAGTCGGCGTTCAAAAAGCGCTGACCGGTCCCATTGTCAGAGGAGATGTCAAAACCGTAGAAAAGCATATCGAGGAAATCGGATTCAAAAGACCGGAGCTTCTCGCTTTGTATAAAATGCTTGCTTTTTATACCATCGATATTGCAGCGGCAGGGGA
Source organism: Desulfobacteraceae bacterium (assembly GCA_002868985.1). Lineage (GTDB taxonomy): Bacteria > Desulfobacterota > Desulfobacteria > Desulfobacterales > UBA11574 > UBA11574. The sequence goes on from PKTV01000276.1 coordinate 14,080, forward strand.
TTCGATTTCGGAGTCATCCATAAAAGAACTGAAAAGGATAACCACCTAAATTTTGAACGGATGTACTCAAGTTTAGCATCCGAGTGTTGCTAAAAATCCTTTAAAGTAGCAGGTCAAAATAAATTTGTTCTTGTCCGCTTTACCGCTCCGCAAGCGGGATCTTCGACCGGCGGGAAGGTAAAGTATGTTTTTTCCGAATTATCGTACGACGCCAAAACAGAGAATTTAAGGAGGATCATATGATGAAAAAACTGCTATGGCTTATTGCCGTGTGTGTTCTGCTGTTATATTCCGGTTCTGCCATGGCCTTGACTCGGATTAAGCTGGGTGTTGTCACCAAGCCAGGGTCCGCACAAAACATTGTGGCAGAAAAATTTAAAGAACTTATTGAACAGGCGTCAAATGGTAATATAAGTGTTCAGATCTTCCATTCCAAATCCATCGGTAATGAAACTGAAATCCTGCAGCAGATACAGATGAACACGATACAGATGGGAATCATTACCGGTGGCCCTTTTGATACATTTGACCCGGTTGTTAGGGTGATCAACTATCCCTTTCTGTTCAAGGACAATGAACAAGCCGATGAGGTCCTGGATGGCCCGTTGGGGGCTAAAATATTGAAGAGCCTGGAAAGGGCGGGATTTAAGGGGCTCTGTTTTTCAGAAAACGGTTTCAGGAACCTTACCAACAACAAACATTCCGTGAAAAGTCCAGATGACATCAAAGGACTCAAAATTCGAGTCATGGCCTCTGCGCTTCACAGATCCATCTGGCAGGCTTTGGGTGCGAATCCCACACCGATGCCCTGGCCAATCTACACCGAGTTGGAGCAGGGTGTTATCGACGGCCAGGAAAATCCCCTCTGGGTCATGGAAGTCTATAAATTTTATGAAATTCAGAAATACATGACCCTGACCCGCCATGTCTACTCTCCCCACATTGACGTGGCTTCATTAAAATGGTGGAAGACGTTGGATGCCAACACACAGGACTTGATTCAAAGAACCATCCATGAAGCTGCTGTGTTTCAGCGAAATGACAATCGATCCAAAAATGCAGCCCGGCTTGCGCTTCTAAAGGAAAAGGGGATGAGGATCGAAGCACATCCGGATATAGATGCCTTTCGTGACAAAGTGGCCGGACTCAAAGACATGGATCTTTACAGCGAACCGAGGGTTCAGGCGCTGCTGATAGAGATGCTGAATGCAACCAAATAGTTTCCGTTCATAAATGGTTCTTTCTCCGGTGAGCAGCGTTCTCCGTGGGTTTCCGCCTGCGGCGTACTCGACGTACGCCTCAGCGAAAACCCTTGTGCGGCCCCCGTTAAAAACAAACGGGATTTCGTAACTGATTTAAAAAAATAAAGGGACTCAACTTGCTCACCGGAAAAACCTCACATTTATGAATCGGAAACTTTCTCTTGATATCTGAATATTACAAGTATTGAATTTACTGAAGAGGTCATTCGACAAGATTCAGGAAATATCTTTCCTGTAAATGAAATTTAACTGTCAGGCAAGATGTATCAATAATTTACCAATGAAATCAATCTATTAAATGTTCTCCTCATTTTATTTGCGATCAATTGAGGTAGAAAAATGGATGCTCTTGAACGGATCAGCCGCTCTGTAAATCACTGGGTCGAATACGTTCTTTTTGGCCTTGGTTTCGCCATGTCCGTTGTTGTTGCCGTCCAGGTTTTTTTTCGTTATGCGTTAAATGATTCTCTATTCTGGTCAGAAGAACTGGCCCGCTATCTTCTGGTATGGTTAACTTTTCTGGGGGCTTCCGTTGCCTACCGTCGTAACATCCATCCGGGTGTTGATATTGTTTACACTCGGATGCCGGCGTCTATCCAAAGAACGATCTCAATTTTTATCCACTTCATCTCAACAGTCCTGTTCGGCGTTATGATTTTTTATGGGATTCAATTCTCTTATTTTGTTCGTTTGCAAATATCCCCGGCCTTGTATTTACCCAAATGGATTGTTTTCAGCATTATCCCCTTAAGCGGAATTATTTTCATGATTCACGGCGTTACATTTCTAGTCGGTGAAATAAAAGGAACGGACCGTGACCACTGAAATTTTACTTCTATCCCTGCTTTTCCTTTTTGTCATCAATACCCCCATTGCTATCTCTATCGGGATGGCATCCATTTTAGGAATACTGATCAAAGGCGATTTTCCCTTGATGATGGTTGTTCAGAGAATGTTCGGGGGAATAGATTCCTTTCATCTTATGGCAGTACCGCTTTTTATGTTTGTCGGGGTGATCATGGAAGCGGGAGGGATCAGCCGCAGAATCATCGATTTTGCAAACGCACTTGTGGGATGGCTTCCCGGAGGATTGGCTGCTGTGACGATTGTTTCGGCCATGTTTTTTGCCGGCATATCCGGCTCGGCTGCCGCTGATACTGCTGCGGTGGGTGCTATTTTGATACCGGCCATGAAGAATTCGGGGTACGAATCCGATTTTGCAGCTGCGGTTCAGGCATCCGGGGGTTCCATCGGCGTGATTATTCCCCCTTCGATTCCCATGATTATTTTTGGTTTTTTGACCGGAGTCTCCATCGGGCAGCTGTTTGCCGGCGGAATTTTGCCGGGAGTCCTCATCGGTATAACCCTCGTGGGTGTTTCGACCTACATTTCCTGGAAAAAAGGGTATGCTGCCACGACCCCCTTTTCGATGACCCAGGTCTGGTACAATTTTAAACGAGCCATCCTTGCACTGGGAACCCCGGTGATCATCCTGGGGGGCATCCTTTTTGGTATTTTTACGGCAACGGAATCTGCGGCCGTGGCCGTGGTGTATGCGCTGTTTGTCGGTATGTTTGTATACAAAAAAATTAAAGTTAAAGACCTTGTTCGCCTTTTCAGGGACGGTGCCATAACATCATCTATTGTCATGTTTATTATTGCTACAGCGTCAATATTCAGCTGGATCGCAGCCATTGAGGACATCCCTGCCAGTCTGGCCGGTTCGCTGCTTGGAATGACTCAAAATCCGGTCATGCTGCTCTTGATCATCAATCTGATATTGCTCATTGCCGGAACATTTGTGGAAACAACAGCGGCTTTGATCCTATTGGTCCCCATGATTACGGCAATGGTTTCCACTTTGGGCATTGATATGATTCAGCTTGGGGTTATTGTTGTCACCAATCTGGCCATTGGCATGCTCACGCCGCCCATGGGAATATGCCTTATCGTCTCCGGCGCCATTTCCGGCGACAATCTGGCTGCCATCAGCAGGCGCATTGTGCCATTTTTAGCGCTGCTTCTCATTGACCTTTTGATAATTACCTTTTACTCTCCGTTGACGATGTGGCTGGCTCGAATGGTAGCTAAATAGTGTCCATCCATAAAGGGTCTTTTCTCCGCTGAACTTATTTTCCGAGGGTTTCCGGCTGAGACGTACTTCGTGTACGTTTCGCCGAAAACCCTATTTATGAATTGGACACGGAAACGTTTTTCCCCTAATAGTTTATGGACGAAAATTGTCTTTTATACTAAATTCTGAAAAGCTTGAGCGGGTCTTGGGCAAGCTCTTTGTTGGCTTCGTTCAGTTTGTTTTCATTGGATATTACTGCCACCGCATGTCGATCAGGGGTGTCGGCGAAATATTTTTCAGCAGCGTTGATGACCTGATCTCGGGTCATTTCAAGGAGTTTTTCCTTGAAGCGTTCGCGCATGTCATCCGATAAAGAAACGATCTTTCTGAAAAAAGCCTTTTTTGCGGCAGGTCCGGGCGGATCGGGTTTGTCAATTTCCGAGCAGACCTGGAGGACGGCCTCTTTAATATCCTCATTGCTGAAGTCTCCGGATCTTATGAAATTTCGAGCGCCGTCGTATACTTTCAGGGTGGAAACGATATGCGGGTCCCTGTAAGAACCGAAATAAAAAATTCCATCTTCGGGGCTGTATATGGCAAATCCACCGTATGCCCCTCCTTTCTCACGAATCTCCCGATGCAGATACATGGATCTTAATATTTTGCTGATAACGGATAAGGCCGGTGCATCTTCATGTGCCAGACGAACCGTCTCAAAGGTGCTGGCGACAAATGAGACAGCCGAAGATGTGCTCCACCCTTCCCTGGGGATTTCATCAGCAACATTGATGTCAGGTGGCGTAAATCCATTGGCTGATGTTATGGGTTCAAGCCCTGATTCAAGCCTTTTATGTATGGATGTGATTGTCGACGAGGCTGAAGAAATGGCAGGGTCTTCACCGATCAAGGCGATTTTTAGATTGTTTTTTATAAAAAGGGTTCTGCCGATCTCTTTTAATTCGTAAGATATGGATTTAAGATTGTCGTCCGAGAGGTTTTGGGTGATGGTTTTTATGGTTTTGAGTTGATGAATGCCACTCCAGGTTTCATTGAGCGCACTGCTGATTGAAAAATTTCTTGACGCCAACGACATGGCCAGTCGATGGCCGTTTTGAACCACCATGGATTCCAGGCCGGCTTTATATTCCAGAAAGAGACTTTTTAATCGAATCAAGTCAGAGAAATCAAAATTATAAAAAAATTCTTCGATGATTTCAAACATGTTGTCCTGATTCCGGACCAGACATTTTCCATTAAACGCGACAAACGGCAGACAATCAGCCGAACCTTCA
>PKTV01000530.1 GCA_002868985.1 Desulfobacteraceae bacterium
ATGTTGATGATACCTACCACCTACTCCTTATCGCTGAAGAAGAGGACCGGATTAAATTCATTGAGGATGATTACCGCGTTTCAAGGACAAGAATTCCTCAGATTTTAAAAAGGATGGATAAAAGACGGACGAATCTTTATAGTTACTTCGGCAGAAAGGACTATGATGATCCAAAGCTTTATGATCTCGTCTTAAACATGAGCATGCTGGGTATTGATAAAGCTGTGGAACTCACTTGTAAGCTGGTAAATGGCTAACTGGAAAGATTTGCTACAGACATGATAAGATCAGCCCCTTTTTCAGAAGAGATTCGGCTCATGTTCAACGTCAAGTGAAAAAAACGAAAGTCATCAAATCCCGCTCCGCAAATTGATTGACGGAACCAACGAAGATTTCTATCTCTTTTTTCTATAAATTTCTGGACGCGATCCTGGCGTTTTCGGTAGTTTTCCGAAGCATATTTTTTTTTCCAATCCATTGGTGCAACCAAACTAAAATGATAGCAATTTTTCATGTCTTTTAAGAAAAAGTATGCTGCTCGTCCAATAATCACAACATTGTTTTCTCGGGCTGTTTCCAAGATAAGGTTTCGCAGGCTTTTCTGATATTCTTCCTCTTCTACTACGCTTTTATCGTATCCCACAATTCGCTCTATATAGGATGCGCTGAAAACCTTGGCGAAAGCGTTGGATATTTTATATCCTCTACTCTTTTCAAAAGATTCCAATGTTCTTTCTGAGACATTCAGATCTTCGGCAATTTTTTGAAAAAGAGATTTGTCAACGTACTGGTAGTCGAGCCTCCTTGCAAGAAACCGTCCCAGTTTTCTGGCGCCGGTAGCCATTTCACTGGTGATCGTGATTACGGCCATTTATTTTCTCCTCTGTTATTAAACAATATTTAATCCTACTAAAATGTAGCATTTTAATCAAGCGATATATGTTTAATCTCAAAAGGTGAATTTTAAATTGAATGAAATGGGGTGAGAATGGATGTTAATGATCTTTTGTGGTGGCGCGGAACTATATTCAAAAATGAGCGATATCGTGTCTAAGTAGCACATATTTGAAAGTTGAAAATTCCCAAGCGAAATTAAATATTGTGTCAGAAAACCAAATATCACTCAAGTAAAGATATATTGATATTACAACACGAATTTCAGACTTGTCAAAACCTTTGATCTCTTGCCAGTATCTACACCATTCACAACAACAATTGATATACAGATATCATAAATACAAAACCCCACCTCTCTATGAGAAATGGGGCCTTGGTAATCACTCCATGTCAACCTTTCGGGCTAGTCTTCGCAATAAAAAACCCCTAATAAATCCCCACGACATTCCTATGGGTACACGAGGGAGACGTAAAAGGCAGGTCCTTTTACTAAATATATTATCGGCAAACAGGGCAATAATCTTAAATGGTGAATACAGTTCAGGATAGCTTGACGAGGCGAAAACCGGCTTCCTAATGGTAACACCAAAAAGCCCCCGAGGATCCCATTTCGAGGGCTTTAAACAAGCTCCATGGATTCTATTAAAGAGCCCTTGGAACTTGGATGCAATAAACCCCCTGCCAGAATGACTGAAAGGGGCTATGCTCTTTTCTATGAAATCTTTAGGGCGCTTCTCCAAAAAATAATCATAAATTTGGATCTGCACCTATTACAACTATAATATTTCGTGCCGGGTATAAGACGCATCCACCACTTCCGATAGATTCGTTCATGCTTGATATCTCGGCATTTAGGACATTTATTTTGAAAGTTTATTCTTTCCAATGTTATTATTCCCTTTGGTCGAGAAATAAGAATCAGACAAATGAAAAGAAAATTAGATAGCCAAGAACAAATCGTAAGTGAGATCAACTGAACAAGAAATGCTTTATAATAGAGGCGATATGATTTACAGATTAGATGTTAGATCGAGGGTCTTTATCACGTATAATTTAATGGTAATATTATAGTAAGAACGTTTAAATGTCAAATAAAATGCGCTTCTACCCTTGACTATATTTTTGTAATGATGGGGTTCTAAAAATATGGGGAATAAGGTTCAATCAAAAGTACAGATACTTGGAGAATCATAGCATTTATTTGCTTTATGCTCGCTTTATGAATCGGCAAAAGATAAATTTCTGTCTTACACCTGAGGGTGTCACATGATCTTCAAAGAAAGTTTCCGCTAAAATGAAATTATCTCCGAGTTCATTATGCAAAGTCTCTGGTTCATACCTTACAACGGGAAGCCCGCTGCATTTGGGCGGTGCATCCAGGCCAAAGGTTGCAATGATTAGATGACCATTTAGCATTAATGCTTGATTCAGTACATTTATATATTCCTTTCTGTCCTCACCTTCTGTTAGGAAATGAAATACGGCACGGTCATGCCAGACATCATATTTCTCCTTAAAGCTGTATTTTGTGACATCTGCCTCAATCCAAGTGATTCTGCTGGATTTTTCAACAAGTTGTGTTTTTGCTTTTTCAATTGAGTTGCCAGAAATGTCTAAAACTGTTAATCTTTTATAGCCTTGGTCGAGTAATATGCCAGGTAGTTTGGATGTGCCCCCACCAATATCGATAATACTCCCATCAGCACCAACTTCGGTGATAGCAATTAGTTTCAGTGATATTTCAGGATAATCTTGATACCATCCAACTTCACTGGGCAAATTCTTTTTATAAACACGATCCCAGTGTTTTTTTCGGTCTCGTTTAAAGGGCATGAAGATAGATCGTTTCATATGCTTAATGCTTTCCAAACATCTCCCCAATCCGAGAGTACATGTTACTTGCCATTATGTGGACTATTGCCTGTGTTGTGATATCTGTAAAGATTTTAGGCTTGGTTAGCCGCCGTAGTCTCTCAACCAAATTGAAACCATCCGATAAGATACAAAGATGACGGCCACTGTTGTGCCAAGAAAAACTACACCTATGAACCAA
>PKTV01000028.1 GCA_002868985.1 Desulfobacteraceae bacterium
CCTCCGACTTCCTGCTCCCAAAGCAGGCGCGCTTCCAGGCTGCGCCACGCCCCGATGACGAACGTTTCTATCATTCTTTCATTTTTCGTGCAAGCAGATAATTGATTACGGTGCTTTTTCAAAAAAATCATCGATACCCTTTTTGATTTTTTGGGCAAGAAACGTCAGCACGATGATATCATTCAGCGATTTTTCTTCTTTAGGGTTGGTAATATATCCGACTTCAATGAGGACCGCAGGCGTGTCCGCACCTTCTAATACCATCAGCGGCGCCCCTTGAATTTCAGGGCTATATTCAACATTTTCACCACTCTTTTTCTTAAGACTGTTTAGGATACGCTCAGCAAGAACTTTGCTGTTTTCTTGATGTCTGCCTTGAATATTAGACCATCGTTCCTTAAAATTTGAGATTTTCGATTCTTCCATGGATTCCGTTTCAAACATACGGGCGGAAGTTGAAACTTTTTCAGAATAATACAATGACATACCGCTTGCTTGATGGAGAAAGCTACCCCCGGCATGAATGCTGATGAACATGTCTGCATTCAGATGATTGGCCATAGCTGTCCGTTTAAGGATATCGATCCAATAGTCATCTGTTCGAGTAAGAACGACCGTATACGTCTTTTCGAGTTCTAATGCCAATACCCGGGCGAGTTCCATGGTAACGGATTTTTCAAAGGTGCCGTCAGGCCCCGTAGCGCCTTTATCATAACCACCATGTCCGGGATCTATAACAATGGTTTTTTTCTGAATAGGAAAATGTAATTTGTTGGACTTTGCCTTTGTGATTGCAGGATGAGCGAGCATCATAAAGAGTGATAAGATTATGACGATATGGCGCTTAAAAAGAATCGGCTTATAACCTTTCATCATAACATCAAAATTCCCTATTTGACTTGACATATGCCTGATTTGACATTATTTTTAATGTTTGATTTTTCTTAAAATCTAATATATTTTAAAATAATGTCAAGACGGCTTTCAAACTATTTAGAAACATCGCGATAGCCCATAATTTTCCTGGAATAACTCCTGTGAAAAATGTTAACCCATATTCGGGTTTAAATCAAATGAAAGTACGTCTCTTGACATTACGTTCAATCGGTGATTTTACCGATTGAATCTTTAATTGTGTCCATCCATAAATGAGCGTAAACCATTTTCACTCATTTAAGATTTAGAATAGTAAGAACATACAAATTTAAAATGCGAGAGTGGCGGAATTGGCAGACGCACTGGACTTAGGATCCAGCTCTGGCGACAGAGTGGGAGTTCAAATCTCCCCTCTCGCACCAGTTGACAACCCATGTAAGGTGCCTGAAAACTTGAGGCGCTAATTTATTGCCTGAATTTTGCACGAGTTGGAGGCTTTCATATGCAAGGCACTTAAGGGCGAAGCCATAGTGAACTATTGCGAGCCCTTAATAACGCTGCATATGAAAGTCTCCGGCTCGCCCTTTGGGTAAAAATTGATAAGGAAAAAAGATCATCATCCGACTTAGTCTTTGGGTAAAATGAAAGAAGGTATGATTTTTCTTAAACCTTCTTCAATTAAGTAATCTAAAGATTCTCATTAATTTTCATGCAAGATTCAGGTATTAGAAAGGAACTATATGCAAGTAACAGTAGAAGATGTGAGCAGTGTTAAAAAGATCCTGCATATCGAGGTGCCGGAAAAAATCGTTATTCGTGAGCTGGACAATGCCTATAAACAGCTTAAAAAAACCGCCAAAGTAAAGGGCTTTCGTCCTGGTAAAACACCCCGTTCGGTTTTGGAAAGGTTATTCAAAAAGGATGTCCATGGAGATGTGTCCTCAAAATTGCTTCAGGATTCCTTTGTGGAAGCCCTCAAGGAGACCGAATTAAATATCATCGGAAATCCACAAATTGAACCGCCTCAACTTGAGGTAGATGGCCCGTATAAATATGATGCCACCGTGGAGGTAAAACCTGAAATTGATGACATTGATTTCAAGGGATTAACACTTAAAAAAGCATTATATCAGGTTACGGATGAAGAGATGGATGCACAGCTTAAACTGCTCCAGAAAAATCTATCACAACAAATACCCATTACTGAAGATCGACCGGTACAAGAAAATGACTCGGTTCTGATCGATTACGAAGGTTTTGAAGACGGTAAGCCCTTTTCCGAAACCCAGAAAACAAAAAATTTTACCATGAAAATCGGTGACGGCGCCATTTTAAAAACCCTGGATGAAAAAATGATCGGTATGAAGCCGGGTGAAGACAAGGAAATAACCGTAAACTTTCCCGAAGATCATTTCAATAAAAACCTGGCAAACCATGAAATTACGTTTCATGTAAAACTCCATGAAATCAGAGAAGAAATCCTTCCTGAAATCGATGATGAATTTGCCAAAAAACTCGGCCAATATGAAACGTTAGACGACGTGAAAAAAGCCATAACAGACAATTTGAATGAAGGATATGAAAAGCGTGTGGAGCAGGAACTGAATGAGCAGGTTTATCAAGGCCTGATTGAAAGAACGGAATTTGAATTGCCTGATTCAATGGTGGAATATGAGCTGAACAATATTATTGATGAAATTGAAAAGACGTTGACATATTATAACAAAACTATGGAAGAACAGGGTCTGACAAAGGAAATGCTTGTCGAAGAACATCGTAAAACAGCGGAAAAAAAGGTCCGACGCCATCTGATTTTAGGCAAGATCATTGATCAGGAAAATTTGGAGCTTTCTGATCAAGAATTGGAAGACGGTTTCACGAATATGGCGCAAGCGATGAATCAGCCGGCTGAAGCAATCAAGAATTACTATCAACAGAATCAGGATAATCTCGAATTTTTTAAACACACCTTACTTGAAAAACAGGCCATCAAGCTTATTATTAAGAATAGCAACATAGAAGAAGCTAAAACGGAGTTGAAGAAAAAGACTGAAAGTTGATGAAACTTTAAAA
>PKTV01000120.1 GCA_002868985.1 Desulfobacteraceae bacterium
AGAAATACTCTCCAATTCCCTGAACATGGTGCGCGGCACCGTAACCATTTTGCACCCTTTGCGCAACGAAATCCACATCGAAGTTGCCCACGGTCTCTCTCGAAGTGCGGTGCAACGGGTTAAATACAAACTGGGGGAAGGAATTACCGGACGGGTGATTGAAACCGGCAAAGCCATTACCATCCCCAAAATTAGCGATGAACCGCTATTTCTAAACAGAACCGCTTCTCGCAAAGCTGTTAAGGATGAAGAACTCTCTTTTATTTGCGTTCCGATAAAAAAGGGCAATCAGATTATCGGTTCACTCAGTGTCGATAAGCCGTATGACCCGTCTTATGCCTTGAGTGACGGTGAAAAACTGTTGTCCGTGATTGCAACCATGGTCGCCAGGCATGTGATCAACCTGGAAACCATCCGCCTGGAAAAAAAACGGCTCAGTGAAGAGAATATCCGGTTGAAAAATGAGCTTGAGAATAAATACCACATAACGAATATCATCGGCAATAGCAACAAAATGCGAGAAGTCTTTCAGATGGTTTCGCAGGTGTCAAAGAGCACTGCCACGGTTTTAATTCGAGGTGAAAGCGGTACCGGAAAAGAACTTGTGGCCAATTCCATCCATTATAACAGCCTCAGAACTAAAAACAGATTTGTTAAAGTCAATTGCGCAGCCCTTCCCTCAAACCTGATCGAGAGTGAACTCTTCGGGCATGAAAAAGGTTCGTTTACAGGGGCCATCAGTCAAAATATCGGAAAATTCGAGATGGCCAACAAGGGTTCCATCTTCCTTGACGAAATCGGATCAGTGGGACTTACTGTTCAAATCAAACTCCTGCGGGCCTTACAGGAAAAGGAGTTTGAGCGCGTCGGCGGACATAAAACCATCAAAACGGATGTGCGCATTATTGCCGCAACCAATAAGAATCTCGAACAGGCCGTTGAGAATGAAAGTTTCAGGGGCGATTTGTATTACCGTCTCAATGTTTTTCCCATCTATATGCCGCCTTTAAGAGAACGCAAGACCGACATCCTGCTTTTGGCCGACCATTTTCTCGAAAAATACGCTGCAGAAAACCATAAAGATATCCGTCGATTTTCAACCCCTGCCATCGATATGCTCATGCAGTACCACTGGCCGGGAAATGTTAGGGAGCTCGAAAACTGTATCGAACGGGCCGTGTTATTGTGTGAGGAAGGTGTCATTCACAGCTATCATCTTCCGCCCACCCTTCAGACAGGGATGGAAACCGATACCCTCCCTGCCCTATCCCTTGAAGATGCCATAGGGAATCTTGAGAGGGAAATGATCATCGACGCCCTTAAGAACACGCGGGGCAATACAACCCTAGCAGCCGGCATCCTGAAAACAACGGTAAGAAAATTCGCTTACAAGGCCAATAAATACGGGGTCGATTATCGTCATTACCGGTAAGAACACTTCGAGTCCAATTGTTCCCGTTCAAATGGCTTTAAAACAAAAATAGAGGGAAATCCAAATGATCATTCAAATTGGGAGATTTCAAACGTGATCGGATCTATATGGCATCTTCTCCTTTTTCTCCGGTACGCACCCGAATCACTTCTTCCATGGATAGAATAAAGATTTTGCCGTCTCCGATTTTTCCGGTATAAGCAGCCTTTTGTATGGTTTCCATCACCTGTTTGACCCTGTCAGACTGAACGACAATCTCGATCTTTATTTTTGGGATAAAATCCACCACATATTCAGCGCCCCGGTAAATTTCCTTATGGCCTTTCTGGCGCCCGTATCCCTTGACTTCTGAAATCGTCATCCCCTGAATTCCGATTTCATTGAGGGCCTCTTTGACATCATCCAGTTTGAACGGCTTAATGATGGCTTCGATCTTTTTCATGATTTAGCTCCTTTCAATGATCAATCGATCTCAAACGCTCTTTCTCCATGTATGGTGTTGTCCAGTCCAATAATTTCATCCTCCTCATCCACTCTCAGCCCACCGGTAATAAATCGGGTCACATAAACCACGATGACCGTTCCCGCCGCCGTAAAAAGGATGGTGCCCACGATGGATACCACCTGAATATAAAGTTGTTTTGGATTCCCGAAAAGTAATCCTTTAGCGCCTTCGGTTATGGCAGGGTTGGCAAAAATACCGGTCGCCAATGCACCCCATATGCCGCACATGCCGTGTACACCGAATGCATCCAGGGAGTCGTCATAACCTATTTTGTTTTTAAATACGGCAACACTGAAAAAACCCAGAATGCCCGCAACCAATCCGATCGCCAGCGAAGCGGACAAATCCACAAATCCGGCCGCAGGCGTGATGGCCACCAGTCCGGCAACAACTCCGGAGGCGATCCCAAGTACCGTTGGTTTTTTATTGACCCACCATTCGACAAACATCCAACCCAGGGCACCCATTGCAGCAGAAGTATTGGTGACCAAAAACGCCGAAGCAGCCACACCGTCTGCAGCCAGTTCGCTGCCTGCATTAAAACCGAACCACCCGAACCACAACAGGGCGGCTCCCAGTGCGGTCAGGGAAATGCTGGACGGGAACATGGCTTCCTTACCGTATCCGATTCGTTTTCCGAGAATCAGAGACAGGACTAAACCGGCAACACCGGCATTGATGTGAACCACGGTGCCACCTGCAAAATCAAGTGCCCCCATGTTTGCCATCCAGCCGCCGCCCCATACCCAGTGGGCGACGGGAGAATATATGAACGTCAACCACAACACCGTAAAAACAATCCACGAAGAAAATTTCATGCGGTCGACGATGGAACCGAGGACAAGGGCTACGGTAATTGCAGCAAATGTCATCTGAAAAACGACAAACACATAGGTGGGTATGGTTCCGGTCAGACTGTTTACACCGATTCCGCCTAAAAACAGGTTTTCCAGCCCACCGACGATTCCCGCCTTGTCCGGCCCGAATGCAAGGGTGTAGCCCCAC
>PKTV01000317.1 GCA_002868985.1 Desulfobacteraceae bacterium
AAAAGCGGCGCTGTAACCCGGTCGGCTGTGCAAGCGGTTGTTATATCCCCAATTAGGAACTTATTCATCTCGATGAACAATTTCAGGAGAAAACGCCGGTAAACAGACTGCAATATATTCAGCCCCTTCAGAGCTTGGCGTACTGTACTGGACCCATTCGCCGGCAGGTACAATAACGGCTTCTCCTTCATAAATATCTATTGTTTCTTCTTTTGTCATAACCCTTAACATTCCTTTAAGAACAACAGTATATTCATTGAACTCGGGTTTTTGTCCCGGTTCTATCCATCCAGAAGGGCTCTTCATTCTTGCGATGCTTAGTTCGTCTGTCCGGGAATTAACACGTCCAATATACTCTTCAATAATTTTGGGTTTATTTCCCGCTGCTTCTATGGTTGAAGGTTTATCTATCTTTTTAAGCATATTTTTTCTTGTCCTATTTGAATGGAGATATTATCGACCTGCATAAGGGGCTGACAGCAAATTATCTCTTTTATCTCTTGTCGGACCAAGCTATGTTGTTGTATATTATGATTTGAATTCACACCTAAACAACCCCTCGTTTAACATTTATTCCATTTATTTTCAATGAGTTAACTTGGTCCGACAAGCATTCCCATTGTTTCACAACACTCGGTACGGGCTGCTGGTTAGGCTTTGCCCGATTGGGTCTTCCTACCTCACGGCAGGGCACCCTATAAGAAGCGCCAAGCTGCGCTTGGCGCACTAACGAAAAGCTCACCAGCGCCGAAAGCCGGCAGGATTTTGGCGGCTGGTGCAGCGACAGGTTCGCTTCAGCGATAAATATCCTTACGGTGCGCAACCTTCACAACCCAAACCGTAAGTTCATCATCTTGAATCGAATATACAATACGATACCGCCCCTGACGCAGACGATATCTTTCCTGGCCGGTCAATTTTTCACAGCCTTTAGGGCGGGGGTCTTCTGAAAGCGACTCAATGCGACTGAGAATTCTTTTCAGATCCTTTTTGGGAATACTATCAAAATCTTTCTGCACCGACTTTTTGAAAAAAAGCTTATATGCGGCCATCTTTTTTTAGCCTCTTGACCATTTCATCGTAGCTTATCAGAGGTTCATCTGCCCTTTCATCAAAGGCTATAAGATCCTCAGCATCTTCGGCAAGAGCCTCTTTGACAGCCTCATTTACAAGGTCAGATACTGATCGAGAAGTTTCAACGGATTTAAGGCGTAACGCCTTATGCAGGTCAGGATCAAAGTAGATTGTGGCGCGTTTTGTTTCTGTTGCCATAATGTCACCTCCTATTGTAGTTTGGACACCATAGCGTTATAACGTTAAAATGTCAAGTTTTTATTGAAAGCGAACGCCCCGCCTGAGCAGCGGCCCACAGCAGTTCGGGCTTCTACGATTTATACGAAAACCCGCGATTTTCCTGCCGTCTGCTCCAGGCGGATGTTATGCTTTTTTATGGCTATTATTTTTCTTCATTACTTCATACAAAGCCTTTTTTGCCTCGTAAAAAATAACAATACTGAAAATGCCGCCTCCAATTATACACCCAAACAGACCGGGAAGATTGAAGATTCCAAACTTCATTCCCAAAATGATGCCGATTTTTCGTACCAGAATAAACACAGAGGGCAAGAAAAAGCATCGCTAACCAAACCTGCCAATGCCCGAGAGCTTTTAGTGTGGAAAGCACTGGAAAATATATCTGTTGTGAGGAAGACAAGTTTTGCAGCTCCTCCCACGAATTCAGTTTCTTTATTTCGCTCCAAGACAGTAATTTTCGATATTCGTTGAACATAGACCCTTTAGTAACTATTTGGCATAACATGTATTAGTTGACCTAAGTGAAATGTGGGAATTATCACTTTTTTACAACTAAATCAGGATTAATAAAATATATTTACCGAAATAACTTACCGTAAAAATATAAATATTTCTTATTTTGAAGGATATCTGTCAATCCGGCTTATATATCAAAAAATGTCATACAAGCCGGAACGGCTATATTAAAAAATCGTTGTTGTTTTATGCTGGACCGCCACAATATGTGGCTTTATTTAGACCCTAAATTGAGCGATTGTCTGACCTTGCCCGCCTCTGCGAGGCTTGTCCGCCTTTGACGGTGTTGCCGGTCGCAAGATCCCGAAATCCTTCTATCGGGAGCATGAAACATGCAGCCCCGCTGAATTAAGCGGGATAAACACGACAACCCCAAAGGGTTTTAAATGGTGACAATTTTTTACTTAAATTAATCCATCCATTAGCGACTTTAATAATGTATGTTTATTTATAATTATTATTTTTTTAAACCTTGTCACTATTTGAAACGCTCAGTTTAGGTATGATATATGATGCCTAAAAGGTAAGATTGCGTATTGACAGTTTTCGACATGATTTCTATCATTTATAAAAAACGACGTCAATAAGCATGAAAAACCTATCCGGGAAACGGATGGGTGAACTGGATAGAGATTCCACAACATCTTATTATTGTTGAAAACATCAGGAGGACGATATGAAAAAACTACTCATTTGCTTTGCAGCCGGATGCCTGGGGGCCCTGGCAAACAGCCTGGCAGTGTGGGCATTCGGTGAATACGGAATCACGAAACATTTCGGGGTAGCCATTGCGCCGGCCTTGAAGCTTTCCTGGTTATACCCGAGGATCGTGTGGGGAGGGCTCTGGGGATTGGTATTTGTTTTGCCCTTTATGAACAGCAAACTCATTACCAAAGGCGCGATAATCAGTATTTTCCCCACCCTTGTCCAACTGTTTGTGATATTTCCGCTAAAAGCCGGCAAAGGTTATTTTGGAATGGATCTCGGCATGTACACCCCGGTGTTTGTCACTTTTTTTAACCTGATATGGGGGGTGGTCTCAGCACTGGCTATCAAATACTCAAGGTGAGACCTTTGGAAAACGCCCCTTTTTGCCCGATC
>PKTV01000557.1 GCA_002868985.1 Desulfobacteraceae bacterium
ATTCCCCCTCTTAAAAGCTACGACGGATTGATTACCACCGATCTTATGAGTCTGTCCGATTTTAAGGCACTATGTGGACCATTTTGTCCCCCTTCAATGGTCTATTTCCACGAGAATCAACTGACTTACCCCTTGGCGCCGGGTGAAAGCAGGGATTTTCAGTTTGGATTTACAGATATCACCACTTCCTTGGCGGCGGACCGAATCCTCTTTAACTCTCAAACTCATTTTGATGCCTTCTTCTCAAAGCTGCCCGTTTTTTTAAGTATGATGCCCGAATATCAACCAAAATGGGTGGTTGATGAGATACGCAATAAAGCAGATGTTCTCTATCCGGGATGTCATTTCCCAGCCCCGGTAAATATACCGAACGTATTGCCCGAAGAGGACTTACCACCGTTGATCGTTTGGAATCACCGTTGGGAGTTTGATAAAAATCCGGCAGGCTTTTTTAATGCTCTTGACAAGATTCTTGAGCGGGGTTTGAATTTTAGACTTGCACTCTTAGGAGAAAACTTTCAGGTGGTCCCGAAAGAGTTTATTGCCGCCAGAAAGCGTTTCAAAAACCGGATTGTCTGGTACGGTTACGAAGAATCCAGAGAGAAATATCGTCAATGGCTTATGCAGGGGACTATTGTCGTCAGCACGGCAAACCAGGAGAATTTCGGTATTTCGGTAGTTGAAGCGATCCGTTACGGTTGTATCCCTTTACTGCCTGACCGTCTTTCGTATCCCGAAATTATTCCGAAGGTATTCCATGGGGATTTTCTCTATAAAGATCAGACGGAACTGGTGGAAAAACTAAGCTTTCTCATTTTGAATTATTCCCATTTTACAGAAAAACAACGACATCTCTCTGCGGCCATGGAACGATTTGCCTGGGAAAACATGATTGATCAATATGATGAAATATTGAAAAATCTGGCTTTAAAATGAAAAAGGTTTGGGTATGGTGCTAATAAACAAACACCGGTATTCGGATCAACCTGACGTAAGTTTTTCTATTTTTTCAACCCGGACACTTTCAACTTCAACGCGTTTTGTAAATGAGCATTAAAATTACGCCCACCAATATGATGGATGTCAACCCCAATGCATAAAAAACCGTTTCGATAGAATATGCTGTCTCAATGGCTTTTATCATCGGTGTTTTTCTCATGAAAAGTTCGGACGTTCTGGCACAGATTCTATCCTGACAAGACATATCCGAAGAAAACCTCCTGCGCCAAGGACGTTTCAATCAGCTTTTTAGACAAATTGTTCAATCCACTTCTTCCCACCATTTTGAACACAACGTTCAACGTCAGCGATAAAAACACAAGATCTCCAATATGTTGAGGATAAATTTGGTTAAATTACAGATCCTTAAAGCTCTCAGGCTATTCTTTGATTCTCAAAGATGCTTTCTGCCGGCGTCTTCAACTTTCGAAAACCTGTTTAACAGTCTATATCTAATATTTACCTCCACTTTTATCCACTTTAAGATGATTCTTCTATTTACGTTTTAACATTTTTGAATTATTATAAAAAAATATTACATATTCATTTATTTTTCCTTGACATTTACTGAAAAATGTACTTTTAACCGATACAGGTGGTTTAAAGTGGTTGTTAGGGGAGGTATATGTTTCGAGGAAGCTCATTTCATACCATCGATTCAAAAGGACGTATCATCATTCCGGCCAGATTCCGTGATGTCATAAAAGCAGATGGATCATATGGGGTTATGCTTTCCAGAATGGATGGGGCGCTTATCGCATACACCTATGATGAATGGCGAAAAATTGAAAACCGTATTTTAACCCTGGCTGAAAAAAGCGAAAGCATGCGTCGATTCAGAAGGGTTTTTATCGGAGGGTCCTTTGAATGCCCCTGTGATAAACAAGATCGTATTTTGATTCCACAGAATTTGAGAGAATATGCAGAATTCGAAAAGGACATTGTACTGGTTGGCGTCCTCGACCATTTTGAAATCTGGTCACGAGATAGCTGGAACCGGGAAAATATGGATCTGGAAAAAGACATGAAAAAGGAGGACGTAAGAAACGAAATTGCAAAGTTAGGGCTCTAATCATATGCCGCTTAAACATATTCCGGTAATGATTCCTGAAGTGCTCCATTATCTCAACTGCAAGCCCGGAAAGATCTATGTTGACGGTACGCTGGGAGGTTCGGGGCATGCCAGGTTGATTTGCCGCAACATTTCTCCGGGTGGCGTTTTTATCGGCATTGATCAGGATGCTGATGCAATCAAAAATGCGGAAGACGTTTTAAAATCGTTCGATTTAACCATCCGCCTCTTTCACGGTAACTTTATAGATCTTCCCGAGTTTCTACGACAGCTTAAAATAAAAGCGGTGGACGGTATTCTTCTGGATCTTGGGATTTCACTTCATCAAATCGAATCCAGCGGTCGTGGTTTCAGTTTTCAAAGAGACGAGCCTCTCGATATGCGTATGAACAGAGCGTCGAGAACAACAGCTGAAGATTTGATTAACAGGATGGATGAAAAAAACCTTAAACAGACTTTTCGAGAATACGGGGAAGAGCGATGGGCGGGGCAAATCGCAAAAAAAATCGTAAGGTCAAGAAAGCAAAAGGCAATAAAATCCAGCAGAGAACTGGCCCAGATCGTATGCGATGCCGTTCCAAAATCACCATCATTTCATCAAAGAATTCATCCGGCAACACGGGTTTTCATGGCACTTAGAATCGCTGTCAACAGGGAGCTGGAAATGCTCAATGTATTCATGGAAAACGTTGCAGACCTTCTAAATCCCAAAGCCCGCTTATGTGTTCTATCTTTTCATTCTCTTGAAGACCGGATTGTAAAACATCGATTTAAAGCCCTTGAAAAAGGATGTGTCTGTCCCTCAGATTTTCCAGAATGTGTGTGCAA
>PKTV01000211.1 GCA_002868985.1 Desulfobacteraceae bacterium
ATTATATAGGCCATTGATCAAAATGGGAAGATCATTTTTTCAAAAGGACGGGTTTTGGACAAATTAGGCCGACGACCTGGAGAAGCTGTTGGTCGTTCGATTTTCGATATGTATGCCGATAATAAACAGATTGTTTCCGATACTCATCGGGCACTTTCTGGAGAGACATTTTCTTCTGTTACTGAGGTTGAAGACATCGTTTTTGAGAGTCGATATTCTCCATTAAAGGATGAACAAGGTTCTGTGACCGGGGCAATTGGTGTCGCAGTGGACATAACTGAGCGCAAAAATGCCGAGAAGTCAATGTATGAAAGTGAGGAAAAATATCGAAAATTATTTGAGATGGAATCAGATGCACTTGCTTTAATGAAAGTAGAAACTGGAAATATGCTCGATGTCAATGTTTCGTTTATCAAGCTTTATGGATATACCAAAGAAGAAATATTGTGCATGAAAAACACAGATTTTTCAGCAGAACCTGATAAGACAAAAAAAAGCGTACAAAACGTCGAAAATTTCATCCCTTTAAGATATCATAAAAAGAAAAATGGAACGGTTTTTCCCGTAGAAATTACAACCAATATGTTCGAGCATCAAGGAAGTAATGTTTTACTTGCTGCAGTAAGGGACATAACAGATCGCAAAATCATAGAAAAACAAATAACAGAATCTTTAAGAGAAAAAGAAGTGCTTTTAGGCGAAATCCATCATCGGGTAAAAAATAATTTCGAGATTATTTCCAGCCTTCTTAATATAAGTAGCATGGCTACCCAAAACCAGGAGATACAAAATCTTTTGCTCAGTTCGAGAACCAGGATTCATTCCATGGCCATGATTCATTCCCAGCTTTATCAAAGCGATCGGTTTGATCGGATCGACATGGCAAGACATATAGGCGAGTTGACAGAACATCTTCTACTTCTCTATGGAATGCAAAATAAGGTTGACCTGGTGATAGAACCTTCAGAGGTTTATCTTTCTTTGAGCCAGGCCATCCCATGTGCCCTGATTTTAAATGAACTGATTACCAATTCCTTAAAACACGCTTTTGTAGATAGAAAGCACGGAAAGATTCAGATTTCCATTCACAACTCCGACAACAACACCGTTTTGCTGAGAATGAGAGATGATGGCAGGGGTATCCCTGATGAAGTAGACGTTAAACCTGCCGGCGGATTAGGATTAGAATTGGTCAAACATCTATCTGTCGGTCAACTCAAGGGAAAGATGCAATTCAACAATAATGACGGAACAGAAATTTGTATAGAATTTAAGAGGCTTAAATGACAAAAAAGAGTGCTTACAAAATAATGGTCGTAGAGGACGAAGCCGTTATTGCCCTAAATCTGCAACAGATGCTGACCAAAATGGGGTTCGATGTCATTGGTGTATCATATTCCGGAGAAGAGGCATTGGAAAAAGCCAGGAGCCTTAGACCCGATCTTATTCTGATGGATATCATGATCCCGGGCAAACTGGATGGTATCGCTGCAGCAAAGATCATAAAGGCCGAACTTGGTATTCCGGTGGTCTTTCTGACAGCCTATTCCGAAGATAAAATCATAGAAAGCGCCAAGCAAGCTGAACCTTACGGCTATATTTTAAAACCGTCTCAAGACCGTGAAATCAAAGCTACTGTTGAAATTGCGCTCTATAAAAAAGAGATGGAGAAAGCACTTCAGGAGAGCAAGGAGCGATTCCGTAATTTAACGGAAATAACCAGTGATTGGATTTGGGAGGTCGATAAAGATTCATGCTACACTTATATTAGTCCAAAAATTTATGATATACTTGGTTATGATCCAGAAGAAATCATAGGTAAGACTCCGTTTGACCTAATGCCCCCTGACGAGGCCAATCGAGTTTCTGAGATTTTTAATACTCTTGCTGCATCACAGGAGCCGTTTGATTGTCTTGAGAACATAAACCTTCACAAAGACGGTCATCCTGTGGCTCTTGAAACCAGTGGAATCCCAACCTTCGGTTCTGATGGGGAGTTCTGTGGCTATAGAGGTATTGATCGAGATGTCACTGAGCGCAAACGGGTCGAGGAGGAACTGCGGAAAGCTCACGATAAGCTTGAATACCGGGTGAAGGAAAGAACCAAAGAGTTGGAAGTCAAGACAAGAGGTCTTGAAGAATTAAATACGGCAATGAAAGTTTTATTGAATAAAAGAGAAAATGATAAGACAGAAATAGAAGATAATGTATTAACAAACGTAAAAGAACTGATTACACCATATTTTAGAAAGATCAAAAAAACCAAATTGGATGATCGGCAAAAAACTTTTTTGAGTATTATAGAATCAAATCTAAATGAAATTATATCCCCTTTTACTCGAAAAATGTCTCTGAAATATTTAAACCTTACCCCCACAGAAATCCGAATCGCAAATCTAATAAGGCATGGCAACCCCAGCAAAGAGATAGCAGAACTTCTGAACGTATCTCCGAGGACCGTTGAGACTCACCGTAAAAACATACGAAGAAAGATTGGTTTAGAGGGTAATAGAAAAAACCTCAGGTCTCACCTTTTATCTCTCCAATGATTGGGTATTTTAAATACACACTAAATGCCAATTAATTCCGTCTTGACTTTTTATTGCATACCTGTAGATTCTATTTTTTAAAGGAAAGCCAGTTTCCTCAACTGGCCATTTAATTTCCCGATTTTCTCGTGTGAGGGGTGATTGCAATTAGCAGTCACCCCCAAACATTCAAATATTTTTTTTCCTATAAATTTTTCACATATGACCAACAATGCAATAGCAAATAATAAAATAATGGAAAGTAAGATATGTTATGACTGTTGGTATTATGTGCCTGTTCCCATCACCAATAAAATTCTTGATGATCCCGAATCTTTAAAAAAATTTCCCCATTGC